>JACQAM010000028.1 GCA_016194975.1 Bacteroidota bacterium | reverse complement strand
TGTTATGCGCCATTTTTTTCCATCCTTCCCTGCCCGCCCACGCACGACCCATTTTCCTTTAGCAGGCGGGGTTGCATTTCTTGGTCGTAGTCGCTCCACTATGGCCTGCAAAATGCGTCTCGGCTGAACAAAAATGGCATCATAACAATTCCAAAAAATGAATTTTAAACATCCTCTAATGGTTTCTGATTTTTTCTCTCTCCAGGCAATTTCATTTTCCTGCAAGATATTTTTAAACGCAAAAAAAGAGGACACAAGGCCCTCTTTAAAAAAAAATAGTACGGGGATCAATGAGTAACGGTGAATTTTCCGCTCACTAATTGTTTTCCCGCTGTGTAACGATAGAAATAAATTCCGGCTTCCATAGAAGAAACATCAACAAGAGTGCGGTGTTCGCCGGCAGCGATAGTTCCCATATCCAGTGTGGAAATATTTTCTCCGAGCATATTGTAAATTTCAAGTTTCACATTTTTCTGTTCTCTCAGATCGAAATTAAAATTCACTTCATCATTCGCCGGATCAGGAAAGGGTTTATCGAATCCGGATGCACCAGCAAGATCATGAACGGAAACCGTTACCACTTCTTTGTCAAACATAGGAACGCCATGCGCGGAAATTCCTTCTGCATTCCAGGCAAGATTTGCAGCAGAATCATTTGCGCTCACAACGATCTGTGGTTTTGGAGCAGCGAGATTCGTCGTTACATCATTGTATTGTGAAGTGACGATCGTCCATGCGCTTGCTGAAGTAAGATTCAAACCTGTTTTCACAAGAAGAAGTTTAGCAAGAGAGGAATCGTAGTAAGTAACTTCAAACATGGAATTAGCAGTGGAGAATGTAACATCGCCTTCCACATCGGTATTCACCGTATTGTCAATATCAAGTCGATGCCAGTTGGAAAGTGTAGCATTCACAGAGATCGGAGAAATAAGAGACAGCGCATCCCAGTCGGTAGAAGAATATTTCCGGTCGACCGTGATCATGGAAACAACCTGTCCGCTATCTGCATTCACATTATCATTTTCGCAAGCGATATTCGGATAACGCATAAGGCCTCTCATTCCTGCATCTGCAGAATCGGGATAAATTGCAGTGGTGAAAGTTGTTGTCGGATCAGAAGAAGTATAAATGAAACCGACATTTCCGATATCGTCCGTTGACAAAACGCGCGATTCAAATGCTACAAAATAACGGCCGTTGTTCCGGTTCGGAGAATAGCCATAAGCAATATCTGCTTTGCGCAAATAAGCTAACGTTGCGAATGCAGCCTGCCGGTTAATGTAAGTTGTGCCGCTGTCAACCGAAACTGCATAGATAAGTGAATCGGCAGGAGCGGAAGTCCGTGTATAAATTACTGCAACGCTGTAACCGGTAGAAACAAAAGAGGGATTCACATAATCAGTTGCAAGAGCAATATCATACATCGTATTCGCGCTGCCTTCATTGAAATTTTCACCCATGAATGCTCCGGTATTTCCATTGAATTTATCAACCCATGCCGAATAGCTACCGCCATTATTAAGAATTCCGGCAATGTAAAATGAAATAGTTCCCACTGTATTTCCTGCAACAACAAGATCCAGTGAAGGATAATCAATTCCGGCAGATGTTACACCGAAGAAAGGTGTCCATGTGAGTCCTCCATCTGTTGATTTAGCTGCACCAAGTCCGCCACCTGTTGCATCATTCATGGAATACGCTGCGAAAAGCCATCCGTTGAATGCAGCAGCGATCTTCACATTCCTGAAATTCGTTGCCGGAATATTAGTGATGATCACATCTGTTGACAGCGGATCGAAAGGTGTTCTCAATGCACTTACATTGTGCTTGTTTGATTCGACGGGCCTTCCTGCAAAATAATTTATTGCAGAATGATTGGCGCGAAATGCAGAATTTGTAACCGTCTGCTCGTTGCTGTGCGGGAAAGAAGTGTTTCTTCCCAACTGTGAAAATGCGGGAGTAGCCAGCATCATAATAAATGTGAAAGAAAGTAATGATTGTTTCATTTTTTGTCAGGTTTTGGTTGCTGCAAATGTACTTCAAGAATTCCTGATGTTGCTGAGAACAGTCATAATTAAAAACGACAAGGCCACGGGAATGGGAAATATTTTTTGCAATGAATTATTTTTTTTCAATAGAGGTAAGTTGAATTTGTCATCAAAGATTATTCGATCGCATCGCCATTCAGCCATTTCACCATGGTCTCATCCGAATGCAAGAGATCACCAAGAACAAAAAATCCGTTATTCTTTATGATGGCAGATTCTTCCATCGGTTCGCAGATCACTTTATCGACGCCCGTTTCATAATCGGCATCCACGAAATTTATTTCATCTCCTTTTTTTACAAGAAAGCCCGTGTGATTGTCGAGGCCAATGAAATAAATGCCGTCCTCCTGCACGCGCATGTAATCGAAAACTTTTTTAGTCTGGTTATTGGTGATCGTTTTCACTTTTTCATCCGGGCAAAAAGTACGGATCATTACGCTTGATGCCTGTTGCGCAAGAAAATTTCTTTTGATGTTGAAACCCGATTGTTTTAAAACAGTGGTCACGAAATATCCGCAGGCAATATTTCCCTGTCGCGGACAAGTAGTGGTTCCGTTGAAATCCCACCCGGTGCCGTACCAGCAAATAAAAATACTATCGGATAAAGTGGTGAGCAATAATTGTGCGGCCTTACCGAGCAATGTGTTTTTTTCAGCATCGGTTGTAGCTGCGGCATATTTTTCAGCGAGCGCATATCTATTCTTGTCGAGGTGTGCGCAGATGTGCGTGTAAAGCGTGTCCACTTCTGCAACTTTCATTTTCGAAAGTTTTTTTTCAAATGCACTTCTGTTGTCTGAAACTGCATTTTCATCCGTATTATTTTTCGGGGCGCACGCAGCGAGTGCGAGGAAGAAGAGAAACATCCTGAGCATGGCTTTCGTATCTTTAGTGTATGATAAGAACGGCGCTTGCTGCATGTTTGGTATTTTTCTTTTGCGGGAAGTTACAATTAGCTGCTCAATGTGTCGACAGTTCGCTCATTCAGAACGGCGCTTATTGCGACCCACATTATGATCCCGTGTGTGCATGCGATGGAAAAACGTACCGCAACGATTGCTTTGCACGCAACAATGGAATTTCCGCTCAGAATTTTTCCTATGGAATTTGTGAACCGGTCGATTTTGATTTTACGCCGAATCCCGCTTACGATCTTATTTACGTGGATGCTTTATTGAAAAACCAGGGCGATATGAACGTGCAGTTGTTCGATCGTTTCGGAAGAATATTTTATTCCACCACTTTTCCGAATGTACTGCGTTACCAGTTCCAGGTGAGTGTGCAGGGATTACCGGCAGGAATTTATTACCTGAATGTGTATTGCAATGCGGGATTCAAAGTGAAAAAGATCTGTGTGCCGGGAGTTTGATGATTTCAGTTTCCCGTTTTCAGTTTTGTGTTTTAAAATTTCCTCTTCAAATTTTTTTTTTTATAATTTCAATAAAAAAACGCCCTTCATTTCTGAAGAACGTCTTCTTTTAACTGTCAACTGCCTACTGCTTACTCCCTTCCGCATTCTCATCACAATCATACCACCCGCACTTGCTCATTCCCATTTTAAATTTTTCGCGTTCTTCGGGAGTCATGTTCGCCATTTTATTTTCCCAGCGTTTTCTCCAGTAGCCATGACGGTGATTTCTCCACCCGCCTCCGCATCTTCCGCCCCAGCATCCGCCTTTGCGGAAACTTCCGAAGAGAATTTTACAGAGGATCAGCAATCCCATTGCGTGCCAGTAGTCGATCATGTGCCATCCTGTGAGTCCGGGAATGATCCAGTTCCACAAATGCATAGTTACCCATCCGAGTCCGAATATGAAGGCGGTTGCTACCAGCGCTACACATATTCCTTTGAAGATCCATTTCATGTTAGTTTGTTTTAATAAGGTTAATTTCTTTATTGAGTTTTATTTCTTTTTCAATGTTCAGTTGCACGGGTATTGAGGTATTAGGGTAATGAGGTATTTAGTCTGAAATTGTTTACCACGCTCCGAGTACCTTAATACCCTCATATCCCAATACCTTTTACCTGTTACGTTTTCAAATCACTGTACAATTCTTTCAATCGATCTCTTAAAAAAAGAACTGCATACCTTTTTCTCGAAAGCAAAGTGTTGAGCGGAATTCCCGATTCTTCAGAAAGTTCTTTGAAAGTTCTTCCTTCCACTTCATTCTCCCAGAAAATCCATCGCTGTTCTTCCGGCAAATCTTCCAGTGCTTCCATTATTTCACTCATCATCACGCGCCGCGCATATTCCGCTTCGGGCCCGGCCTCTGCAGAGGGTAAAAGGTCGTTCAACCCCAGGCCTTCTTCTCCTTCGTCGTTCAGTCTTTCATAACGCGCTTCGAGCGATTCCGTTCTGCGCCGGCGAAAGAGATCAGCAATTTTGTTGCGCGCCACACGATACATCCATCCCGAAACTCTTTCGATCACATTCTCCACTCGCAGATTCTCGGTTAGCTCTATGAAAACGTCCTGAACGATATCTTCAGCATCTTCATCTTCGGGAACCCGCTTGCGGATGAATTCGAACAGACGGCGTCTTTCGCGTTTCACTGTTTCCTCAAGAAACCTGTTTTGCTCTGCTGCCATCAGTATCGGAGTATGTGCCACTTGCTTCATCTATGAGGGAAGTCGCGCTGGCGGAAAAATTATTTTATCAAAGTTGGGAAAAAGTTTGCCAGTTGCCGGTTTTCAGTTGTCGGTTTTCAGTCCTGTATCTGCAAGAAAACGCTGAATTTAAATGACAACTGCAACTGCTCAAAAACTCTGCTTCAACCCGATTATTCCAACAAAGCTTCGTGCTAATCCATCACCAATATACGAGCGCTGCACAAGCGGTTTCGCAAGAATGAATGTAAGCTGAGTATTCTTACACAATGGAATGCTTCCGGCGATGTCAAGATTCAATGTCATTCCCTGAGAACCCACAGCTTTCACTCTTTCTCCAAACGCATTCGTGATATCATCATTCTGCATGTGATAGATGCAGAGCAATCCTGTACTGAACATCATTTTCTTTACGGTGTACTTTCTGTTCACACGGAAAACAGCATCATCATTTCTGCGGAGCTGATTCGATTCAAAATATTTATTGTAAGCAAGACTATCCGCCGAAAGATGATCGTGCAGATATTGATTTGAATTTCCATTGAAGGAATGCTGATATCCCAGCGAAAGATCCCATTTGTGAATAGCGATCCGCGTTCCGATGAGAAGATCCGTACTTCCCAAACTGGTCTGGTAAACCATTGGCAGCGGACGGCCATTGATGGATAAAGAAGAATTGTTGCTTGGAATTTTCACGCCGCCGGCAAGACTCCAGCTCGACTTTCCGTTATTGAAAGCGACGTAACTCATACTCAGTGTAACATCTCCCAATCCATTTGTGTTCGCCAGTTTTCCGTTGATGATGTAATAAGGAATTTTCGCTTGTGCAAAAAGTCGTTTTCTGATCCTGAAATTTCCTTCCAGCTGACTCACGTAGATCAACGTATGATCTTCAGCGCCGATCCCGAAATAGGAAGTGAATTCATAATTCGCAAGCACGCTAGTGGAAGTAGCATCATGAATATGATTCTGCGTGATTTGAACATTCGACCCGTTTGAAGGATGAGAAGAATTTGCAGAATCAACAATAACGTTTCCATAAATATCCACATCGTTCACATCCACTGTAGAAAGTTTTACTTCGTCATAAGGAATGCTCACGTAGCGCGATTCGAGAAGATTGAGAGAACCGAATGAACAAAGCCCGGCATCGCTGCATCCCTGGCTGTGAATTTTTCCGCAGTAAAAAATAATCACAGCAGTTAAAACCACCGCGAAAAATTCCGAACGCGTCAGATTGAATAGCGAAAAGATATTTTTGTTCAGTGCCAACTTTTAAATTGCAGGAAATGATTTATGCTGATTGACTAAAGTACACTTTTTTGGTTTGAAAATTCTTAAAAAAATCAAGAGACAATCTTCATACAATATTTTTCCGACGAAGTTTTTTTTAGCCAGGACTCGGTTGCTTTGTGAGAGAATATTGTCTGTAAATCCACCTGAATCTGTAATCTGTATTCCTGACAATCTGTAATCTTCCCATGCGCATAGCGAACAGGACTCGGTTGCTTTGTGGGAGAATATTGTCTGTAAATCCACCTGAATCTGTAATCTGTATTCCTGACAATCTGTAATCTTCCCATGCGCATAGCGAATTCTGGGTAAATTTGTACCTCCATGAAACGCTTCCTCAATAAAACGCTCACGGTAAAACAAGTCGCTGCACTTTTTATTATTCCGCTCGGAATTATTGGCGCCATGCTTTCTTTTTCAACCAATGGAACGCCACCCGTCAAACAAAAAGAAAATAAGATCATCCAGAAGAAAGACAGCACAGGAAAAATTGTTCTTGTCGATACTTCTTCACTCGGCCGTTTAAAATCTTTTCTCGATACAATGAACAATGATCCGCACATGCGCGGCGGCGGATGGAGTTTTTATCTCGCTGATGTGGATAGTGAAAAACCAATTTGCGCAATAGATATCGACCGCGGATTGCTTCCTGCTTCAGTGATGAAAATTGTAACAACAGGAACTGCGCTTTCTATTCTCGGGCCGGGATTCCGTTTTTCCACTACGCTGCAATACGATGGAACTATTGATGCCGGAACAAAAACACTCAACGGAAATATTTACATACACGGTGGCGGCGATCCCACACTCGGCAGTCCTACATTCGGCGGCAGTGTGGAAAAAGTAGTGAACGGTTGGGCGCTCGCTATAAAAAGATTGGGCATCGACAGCATTGCAGGTTGCGTGATAGGCGATGCAGAATCTTATGATCGTGATCCTGTTCCCGGCGGATGGACATGGAATGATATGCAAAGTGATTATGGTACGGGCCCGTGCGGACTGAACATCAACGAAAATATTTTCACAATGCAGATTTCTCCTTCGGGCGGAGGAACCAGCATCCGCATGTCGCCGTTCATTCCCGGATTGAAATTGTACAATAATGTGATCGTGAATTCCTCAATAGGAAAATCGTATGCGTATGTAATTGGCGCGCCGTTTCAGTTTGACAGAACAGCTGTCGGAGAAATTTCTGCTTATCATGAAGAGCGCGCTGCTATTCCCGATCCGGCTTTGTTCTGTGCGCAGACTTTGAGATCGTCATTGAAAGAATATGGAATTGGCATTCGCGATTCGGCAACCACTTTGCGTTTGATGCGATTGAATCATCTGAAGTCGGATGCAACCGAAGGAAGAAAAGTGATCACGTCGTGTTCATCCGCGAGTCTTGCTGATCTTGTTTTTCACACCAATCAGGTGAGCCAGAATTTTTATGCCGAAAGTATTCTGCGTGCGATCGCGTGGAAAGTGAACGGCTACGGAAGTACAACGAGCGCGGTGAATATCGTTTACAATTTCTGGCGCCAGAGAAATGTGGATCTGCGCGGAATATGCATGATAGACGGATGCGGGCTTTCGCGCATGGATGCGATCACCACGCACCAACTCGTGCAAATGCTGCGCACGTATGCGAAAGACACAGCAATGTTCCCTTCATTTTACAAATCACTTCCCGTCGCAGGTGAATCAGGAACAATACGCAAACTTGCCGACGGAACGGAAGCCGACGGAAATCTCCATGCAAAAAGCGGAACCATGTCGCGGGTAAAATCATACGCCGGTTATGTGAAAACACGCAGTGGAAAAATGCTTTGTTTTGCAATGATCGGCAACAATACCTTGTGGAGCGAAGATGAACTGCGCGATAAATTTGAAAGATTATTTATTTTAATGGCACAACTGGAATGAGTTATGGGTTATGAGTTTCACGAAGTGGAGGAAAAAGCTTTACTCAAAATCCACAACTCAAAACTCATAACCATTTCACAGAGGCCAAATCATTTCTCCCGAAGTTTCCTTGTATAGAAAAAGTGACCACCATCATCCTTTCATTTGACCGGTGTCATTATCATTTTGATTTTTCCGCAGCAATTTCGTTTCAATAATAAATCCGGAATAAAATGGCAAACGAAAAATCAGGCGAGAAATTCGCAACATTGCTTAGAAAAGCAGCAACCGGCATTGAAAATTTGCAGGTACAACTTTCGCTCGGTGAAGCAGAAGCCGCTGATAAATACGAAGAAGTGAAAAAGAAATTCAATTCTTTTCTTCACAATGCAAAAGCGAAGATCGGTACGCAGTCGCGCCGCGCGGCAAATGATCTTCGTGCCGAAGTGGATGAATTACAAGTGCAGCTTTCGCTCGGAAAAGCCGATAGCAGGGATAAATTTGAAGAGCAGAAAAAAAAGATCAGCAAATCGATGGACAAGCTTGAACGGAAAATCAAATCGGCGGAGAAAGCTTCCGGCTTTGAAGAAGAACTGTTGCATGAAATAGAAACCATGCGCATCAAACTGGAAGTGATCCGCATTCATTATGCGCTCGGGCAAATGGAAGCGCTCGAAGAGTTCGAGAATAAGAAACATGATCTTTCGGAAATGCTCGCGAAAACAAAAGCAAAAGTTGCTGTGAAGAAGGAGGAATTTGCGAAGAAACGCCAGCGCCGTTATGCGGAGATCAGGGAGTCTTACAAGCACCTGAAAAAAGCTTTTGTGAAAGCTTAACAAACGGACGAAAAGTTCCTGCTGGCTGTCGAAATTCACGTCCTTCGGCTACGTGTTTTTTTTAACTTTGTTTCTTCAAAAAACAAACCGCATTATGAAAAAAATATGTTTTCTCCTGCTGCTTACACCGTTCTGGTTCTCCTGTTCAAGCGACGGACCTGCAAAAGATCCGGTGAAAGACAGTCTTACCAACGCTAACGAAAATCTTAACGGCGTCAACTCGAAGCAAGCTGCTGCGCTCGATTCTTTTTTCCGCGCCATGAATGATATCCAGACTAATCTTGATGAGATCAAGAAAAAAGAAAAGATCATTACTGCTGATACGACTGGCGGAGATGTGAGCAGCCGCAAGGACCAGATCACGAATGACATTAGCGCCATTTACGATATGATGGTGAAAAACAAACAACGCCTTGCTGCCGCGAAAAAAAATCTGAAAAGTGCCGATCTGAAAATTGCTTCTATGCAAACCACGATCGACAACCTGACGAAAGAACTGGCCGATCGTGAGCAGGAGATCACCGAATTGCGCGACCAGTTGCAGGCGTTGAATCTCGAACTGAGTAATCTCTCGATGAATTACCAGGAAACGCAACAGCAGAATGATGCGATGACTACGCAACTTCACACCGCCTATTATGCTTATGGTAATTCGAAAACACTGACGAGCGAAGGCGTACTCACCAAAGAAGGCGGATTCATCGGTATTGGTAAAACACAAAAACTTTCGGATGACCTGAACACAAAATATTTTACGCAGGTCGATTATACCGAGATCAGTGAAATTCCGCTTGGAGGAGTGAAGAAAGCCACTCTCGCGACCACGCACCCGGCGAGTTCTTATTCTTTCACGAATGAGAATGGAAAGATCACGAAGATCGTGATCACGGATAAAGATAAATTCTGGAGCGTGTCGAAATACTGCGTGATCATTGTGGAATGATCCGGCGAAAAATAAAATTCAAAAAAAACCTCCTTGCATTGCATGGAGGTTTTTTTATTGATGATTTGATTAAAGTGATAGTGATGCGCCCGCCTGCCGAAGCACGGGCTTGCGTTTCGGCGGGCAGGCTCCTGAAAAATCTTAATGCAATTCATCTGCGAAACGATCCTACTTGTTAAAAACCGGCTGTGAATAACGAGAAGACACCATGGATCCAGTGATGAACAATTATCCTGATTTTGCAGAAGCAAATTCCGTATGCGAAATTTTCTTTTCCTTATTCCGGTCATGGTCCTTGCAGGTTGTAATTCAGCACAACCCAAGACAATTGCGCCGGCAATCGACAGCACGGCGATCATTTACAAACTGATCAACGGCGACCAGAAACATTCGCAGCTCGATACTTTTTTCCAGCATCGGTTCAAAGACGGCGTTTTCAGTGGTTGTGTGCTGGTCGCGCAGCGCGGAGTGGTGCTCTACGAAAAATCGTTCGGATGGCGCGATCATGAACAACGCGATTCACTTACACTCGATTGTTCTTTTCAACTTGCTTCTGTTTCCAAGCAATTCACCGCAGCTGCGATCATGTTGCTCAGGCAGCAGGGAAAATTGAAATACAGCGATTCGCCTGAAAAATATCTTCCGGGTTTTCCGTGGAGTGGAATTACCATTGAACAATTACTCACGCATCGCGCCGGGTTGGACAAGTACACGAACATCTGCGATAATTATTTTCGACAGCAGAAGATCGATGAACCGCCTGTGTACACGAACGACAGTGTGCTCGCGCTTATGAAGCGCCTGGATGTGCGAGCCGCGCATGCGCCCGGGGAAAAATTTGATTACAGCAATACCGGTTACGTAGTGCTCGCAAGTATTGTCGAAAAAATTTCGGGACAGAAATTCTGCGACTTTATGCAGGCGAATTTTTTCATTCCATTGAAGATGACGCATACGTGGATCAACACCGATGGAAAAGATCATCCCGGAAAAACAAAAGGATATTTCAAACAATGGAGCTGGTGGCAGGATAATTTTCTCGATGGAGTGGCGGGCGACAAAGGCGTTTTTTCTTCGGTAGAAGATCTTTTCAAATGGGATCGTGCGTTGAAGAACGGTAGCATCCTGAAAAAAGAAACGCTCGCGGAAGCATTCACCGGCCATAGCCCCGATTTGCTGAAAAAGAAAAATCAGGATTACGGTTATGGATGGAGAATACTTTCATTTGACGATGGAGCGAAATCTGTTTTTCATAATGGCTGGTGGCATGGATATACCTCGGCGTTCTATCGCGGAATTTCTGATGACGTGACGATCATTATTCTCTGCAATAAATTCAACAAAGGAATTTATTATCCGCGGCCCATTCTTGAAATTCTCGGCGCCCACGTGATGCCGTTGCCGGTCGATGAAAAAGATTCGGACAGTGTTTCAGAAGGCGGGAAGCCGTAGCTTGCCCGACGAATCCCGATTGCAAGCGGGAGCGGCGGGGTAGAAAGCAGAAAGCAGTAGGCAGTAGTTTTTAAGCGCCAGCGGCAGTCGTGTTTATCAGTAGTGAAGAATCAGTGATACGCATATTCGAGTTCATTCGTAATTCGTAACCGATGAAAAAGAACAAACTGATAACAGAAAAGACAGCGCGTTATTTTTCGCTCGGGGAATTGAACAGCGAAACGAAGCAGGTTTTATTTGTATTGCACGGGTATTCGCAATTGGCGGATGAGTTCCTGGAAAAATTTTCTTCATTGGTAAAAAAAGAATTACTGATCATTGCACCGGAAGGGTTGCATCGTTTTTATTCGAAAGGCCATGAAAAAGTTGTTGCGTCGTGGATGACGAAAGAAGACCGGCTCGATGATATCCGCGATTATGTTTTTTTTCTCGACTGTGTGCATGATGAGGTGTTGGGAGAAACGGAGCAGGAAATAAAAATTTCCGTTCTTGGATTTTCTCAGGGAGCTGCAACGGCTTCACGCTGGGCGGCGATGGGAAAATCGGGAATGGATGAACTTATTCTTTACTGCGGATTTTTTCCGCCGGATCTTTCTCTGGAAAAAATTCCGGATCGCACGAACGTGACAATTATTACGGCATCAAATGATCGTTACGTTTCTCCCGGGCAGGAAGAAAAACAAGTAGAGGAAATGAAAAAATTAAGGCCGGATCTGCGTCATATCCGTTTTGAGGGAGAGCATGAAATGGATGCGGAAGTGGTGAGGGAAATTTTGCGGTGATCACTCTGAAAAAATAAAACTGACAGTTGTTACTGCTTCGAATGATAAATTCATCACGACCGAAGAGAAGGATAGATTTTATAAGTGGTCAGTTCTAAAGCATAAGTGTAAAAGTCACAAAAGAGTTTAGTCAATCGAACTCGTTTGGACATGTATATTCTTGGGATATACTTGTTCTGATTTGCAAATAGTTTCCTCTAATTTTATTAGGCAGAATGAATCAAAGTTTTGCTTAAATCTAAAAAGATGAAAAAAATTAGTTCACTGCTCTTGTTCTTGAATTTGTTCGCTACGCTACAAGCCCAACACGTTTTTTACGGAATGACAAAAGACGGGGGAACATATAATAACGGTACAATATTCTCTTATGATCTTTCAAATGCGAATTTTTCTGTTTTATACAATTTCAATGATACCAATGGTAAATATCCCTACGGCTCTTTAGTTCAGGCAAATAATGGGAAATTATATGGAATGGCTGAACAAGGTGGAATTTCAAATGCAGGTACACTCTTTTCAATTGACCCTACAAATTTAGTTTTCACAAAATTACATGATTTTAATATGTTTGACGGATGGCTTCCAAGCGGGTCGCTTTTATTAGCGTCTGATGGAAAATTATACGGAATGACTAAGAATGGTGGATCATATACAAGCTCCTGCAATTGGGGAAATATTTTTGTATTTGATCCTTCAAACGGAATATTCACATATTTATATGACTTAGCACTTGGTTGGACGCACAAACCATTTGGTTCATTAATGCAAGCGTCTGATGGAAAATTATACGGAATGACTCTAAAAGGAGGAATTTATCATATTGGTGATATATTTTCATATGATCCCATTACCGGAATATGTTCTGGCGAATTTAATTTTTTACAGACTAGTGGAAAAGATCCTTATGGGTCACTCATACAAGGAAATGATGGCTACTTATACGGAATGACACAATTAGGGGGGGCTGACAGTTTAGGGAATATTTTTCTTTTCGATCCGCTTTATGGAACACTGCTCAATCTCCAAAATTTCAATGGAGCAAATGGGAAATGGCCCAGAGGATCATTAGTACAAAATGCTAACGGAATTTTGTTTGGTATGACCCAGAACGGAGGAGTATCAAACAATGGAAATATTTTTTCCTATGACCCCAATAGTTCAACATTTACAAACAGGTTTGATTTTAATGGTGTAAATGGAAATCAGCCTGAAGGAACCTTGATTATGACTATTGACGGAATCTTTTATGGAATGACACAACTGGGAGGTACAGATTCACTTGGTAATATTTTTTCTTATGACACAAATACTGGAGTTCTAACAGACTTGTTCGATTTTAATGGAATGAACGGAAGTCATCCCTATGGAGATTTAGTGGAATTGGGATTAACGAATACAAGTATTAATACTTTAACGAAAGAAAATACAATCAGCATATTTCCTAATCCATCAAACGGTGAATTCAGCATCGAAGGAAATTTTCCAACTGATTCAAGAATAGAAGTGTTTGATATGATCGGTCAAAAAGTTTGGGATGCAGAAATACCACAAGGAAATCAAGCCTTTCCGATTAAATTGAATTTGGCTTCTGCTGTTTATTCTTATCAAATAAGAAACTCTGATACAATTTTGAAGAGTGGGAAAATTATTATTGTGAAGTAGTGAGTAATAGCTTTCACATGTATAAGAATCCCCTTTTTAGATTAGTTACAATTTACTTCGACCGCTGCGGGCCCGGATGAAAAGTCTTCAGGTAAAAAGGTTCGAAGTAAGCGAGATCTTCAAATTTCTTTTCAGCAAAATATTTTTCGGCGAGTGAAGCTATATTCTTCGCGGAAGGCATTCCGGCTTCTGTGAAACGCGCATCCGGAATTTTCGAAAGAAGTTCTTTTGCTTTTGCCGCACCGTCACCGGAAAACCAAAGTGTACGGTGTTCATCTTCCATCTTCCATCTTCCCGTTAGATCAACTTCATCGAGGATCAATGGTGCAACAGCTTTGATCATGGTTGCATTGTGATCATACACTGAGCAGTAAACTTCCATTCTGCGTGCATCGATCATCGGGATGAGCAGATCATTTTCTTTTGCATCCACTTTCATTCCGTTCGCCATTGCATCCAATGTTCCGATCGCGATCAACGGTTTTTTCACCGCGTAACAAATTCCTTTCGCTGCAGAAACACCAATGCGCAAACCGGTGTAAGAACCGGGCCCTTTACTCACTGCCACCGCATCGAGATCGGAAAATTTTACCACTGCTTCCTTCATCACTTCATCAATGAACACGGTCAATTTTTCCGCGTGACAATTCAACTCATTCACTTCACGAAAAGAAATTAGTTGCCCCGCGTGCGTGAGCGCAACAGAACAGATGGAAGTGGATGACTCGAGAAGAAGGATCAATGAATTTTTGATTTTTGATTTTGCATTTTTGATTTGTCAGTATTCATTAAAAAACTGGTCAATCAATAATCAAAAATGAAAAGTGAAAAATATTTACTCCTCCACCACTGACAATTGTTCTTTGGAAACTTTTTCCACTTTCGCATTATTGAACAATTGCGTGCTGATCGCTTTGTAAGGAGCGGAGATCACTTCATCGCCTTCTTTCAATCCGCTGGTGATCTCGATGTACATATTGTCTTCGACACCTGTTTTCACAGGAATGAGTTTTACATAACCTTCGCGGTAAACAAAAACACATTCGGTAGCAACTTTCACTTCCTTTTTTTCTTTCGTGTCGCCCGAAACAATTCCCGGGTCATCTCCGCCACCGGAAGAATTTTCACCTGCATTTTCATCTACGCCATGTTTAGCAGCCGTATCTGTGCGCGTAGTCACCGATTGAATGGGAACAGAAACTACATTGCGCACCGACTTCGTTTGAATTTCAACTGTTGCCGACATTCCCGGGAGAAAAACATAACGATCCGGATGTTGTTTGTCAATGAGATCTTCGTACGACTCGCGCATGATGCGGATCTTCACCGGAAAATTCGTCACCTGGTCGGTGGTAGTTCCGGTTGTATTCGCAGAGTTTGCCACTTCCGTCACGATGCCTTTGAATTTCCTGTTGTTGTGCGCATCCACTTCAATGAGCGCCGTGTCGCCGGCTGTGACGCGCAGAATATCATTTTCATTCACATCCACCTGCACTTCCATTTCATTGAGATTTGCAAGACGGAGAATTTCTGTTCCTTCCATCTGCGCTGTTCCAACAACACGTTCACCTTTTCGTTTGTTCAGTTTCGAAACGGTTCCACCCACCGGCGCATAGATCGTTGTCTTCGCAAGATTATCATTCGCTTCCTTCAATGAAGCCATTGTACTTCCCACATTGAAATCGGAGCTCTTCACACTTTCACTTGCAGCATTCACATCGGCCTGGGCACTTTCATACGTTGCTTTGCTCTGTTCGAAATCGGCGTCGGAGATAGCGCCCTGGTCGTGCAGTTTTTTATTCCGGTTGAAAGCAGATTCTGCATTGGCAAAATTTGCCTGCGATTGCACCAAACGTGCGCTGCTATTGGCGAGTTGCGCTTTCGATCCGTTGAGTGTTGCATTCATGCGATCGACAGCCGATTGATAGATGACAGGATTGATGCGGAGAAGAAGATCGCCTTTTTTCACAGTGTCGCCTTCTTTCACCATGAGTTCAACGATCTCACCGGACACGTCGGAACTTATTTTCACTTCCACTTCGGGCTGAACTTTTCCGCTTGCAGAAACGATCTCGGTAATATCTCCGCGATGCGATTTTTCCGTCGCCACCTGCACCACATCATGCTTGTGCCCTTTTTTCACAACAGCAATGATGATGAGAATAAGAAGAAGTGATCCGCCGATCAGTAGGAAACGTTTCATGGATTAGAAGGTAAGTGGAACACCCTGGTAATAATCGAGCACTTTCATTCTGAAAATGTAATCGTACTTGGCTTGCAGGAGATCCGATTGTGATTTTGCAAGTTTGTTTTTTGCATTGTTGTAGTCAATGGAATTCGCAGCGCCCACATTGAATTTTTCTTCCACGTACTTGAACGATTCCTGTGCTGCACTCACCGCATCTTGCGACGCTTTGTATTTGAGCAATGCTGCTTTCGCATCGGCAAATGCCTGCTGAATACTTTTCAATAACTGTTGTCTCGAAAGATCGACACTGAGTTCTGCATTTTCCCTCTGAATTTTTGCTTTTGCAATGGAACTGTTCACCTGGAAACGATTGAAGATGGGAATGTTCATTTGTACGCCGAAACTTTTATTCACGTTGTTGTTGAACTGATCGGCGAAAGGAGTTGTGCTGTAGGTATTGGTATAACTTGGAATGAGCACATAATCTCCGCCGGTGGTTACACCAACGGTATCATTGCCCGCATAAGAAGAATTTGCAAGTTGTTTCGATGCGCCGGAATATCCTGTACCAATGGAACCCTGCAGCGTGATGTTCGGACTCAGTGAACCGTAAGCAACGGCCACGCCTTTTTCAGCACTCTGCAGATCGGTAAGCGATTTTTTTATTCCGGGCTGATTGTTGAGTGCAATTTGAAAAATCTGTTCCGGTGTTGTGTTGAGAATATTTTCATTGGGCAAAGTCAGATCAGGTTTTACAATATTGAATCCTACAGTGGAATCGAGGTTCATGGTCTGTTCAAGATTGAGATAAGCGATGTTGAGATTATTCTGCGCGGTTACAACGGAAACTTCTTCTGTTGCCAATTGCGATTGCAGATCAAGCAGTGTTCCTTTTGCCGATGCGCCTGCATCCACTAATTTCTGTGCACGCTCTACTTGCTTTTCGGTGAGATCATATTGCTGCTGCGTAACGGCAAGTTGTTCCTGCGCATACAACACTTGTAAATATTGTCCTGCCACATTCATCCCGATGTCATTCTGCGTTTGTTGCACCGCGAACATGCTCGACTGCACTCCGAATTTTGTTTGCTGAATGGTATTGTAATTCTGGAGTCCGTTGAAAAGTGTGACGTTGCTGCTGAGATAAAAATTTTCACTCAGCACCATGTTCGTCGCGAATGTATTGGTGAAACGATCGATCGTGCGCCCGTACTGGTACGTGTGCGAAGCAAATCCATTCACGCTCGGCAGCACATTCGCTTCGGCTTGTGTGAAATTCACTTTCGCCATTTGCACATTCAACTCCTGTTGCTGAACAGAAATGTTATGCACCTGCGCATACGCGATACATTGCTGCAGCGTCCACGGTTGCGAATTATCAGACGGAATGAAAATGGAATCGGACGCCACAAAAGTGTTTAAAGAATTTGCCGACGTGCCCACCTGCGCGCGCATTGAAGCGGCGAATGCAGATAGAATAAAAATAAAAAGAGGTCGTGATAGTCTCATTGGAGAATGCGGGAACAAAGGTATCAAAGGAGCGCGAATGTGAACAGGGAATTAAAGATTTTCGTACACGTTTTACCTTTTTAACAGGGAGCCGTTTTCGGGATGAAATTATTTTGTGTTTCTTGGATGGAATGAATTTTCTCGCCCATTTCTATCTCGCCGGTAACAAGGCAGGTTTACTCATCGGTAATTTCATTGCTGATGATGTGAAGGGAAAAAAATATCTTGACTACCCGGAAAATATTCAGCAGGGAATTCTCATGCATCGCGCCATCGATCATTTTACCGATACGCATCCTGTTACTTCGAAAGCGAAAGATCTGTTGCGTGAAGAATTCAATCATTATTCAGGCGTGATCCTCGATGTATTTTTCGATCATTTTCTTGCGAAGAACTGGAATGAATTTTCCTCTGAAACTCTTGCGGATTTTTCGCAGCGTACGTACGCATTCCTGGGCAAACACGCGCACACGTTTCCCGAACGCCCGCGCACGATGCTCCCGTATATGCGCGAGCACGACTGGCTGATGGCGTACGCGCACACAGAAGGCGTGCATCGCGTGCTCACGGGCATGTCGCGCAGGGTGAAATTCAATTCCGGAATGGAACGCGCAACGGCCGCACTCGAAAAAAATTACGATCAGTTTGAAAAATTCTTCCGTGAATTTTTTCCGGAGCTTGTGCAGCACACGGAGCATTTCAGGACTGAAGCGCGGTAGTGCGCGCATTCCATTTCGCAGCGATGCGATAAGCAGCATACGTGAAGGCCGGCGCAGTAATCACATCCACCACATAGTGCACACGTTGAATGATGATGAAAACACCAATGATGATTGATGCGGCAACAAAAGATATTTTCAGGAATTTATTTCTAACGATGAAAGCAAACATAAGCGACGTTGCCACGTGCCCGGAGAAAAAAAGATCTTTCAGGTTCGCTCTTCCATTGTAGAACGTGGCGTGCAGAAATGGATCGTTAAGCGGAATAATACCGGGCGGTGGATCGAGCGGAACGACTAACAATGTTATGCTGCGGAAAAACTGAAGCACTAAATAAGTTCTGATGAGCAGTAATGCGGTTCCCGGTTTTGTGAAACAGTAAATGACGCCGATGATCGCGGCAGAGTAGGTGAGTGAAAAAATAAAAACAGAAAGATCCTCCGGCGCACACATCGCAGTCCTCCAACCGCGTTCAATGATGAAGCCGTGACGCTTTTCTGCGAATGCAAGAATGAAAAAGAAAATCGCAAGAACAATGGAAAGTAAAATAACCGAAATGAAAATATTTTTCCGGTAATGCAGATCATTCAGTGAAGATTTCCACTCACATTTCATTAGCACATTAGCAATATTTTTTATTACAAACTCATCATCTCTTTCAGCTTCACCGCCTGCCTCCTGGAAATTTCCACCTGCTCGCCGCCTTTTAGTTTTACCAGCAGTCCGCCGTTGAACCAGCTCTCGATATTTTCTACCCAATGAAGATTGATGATATGTTTCCTGCTCGCGCGGAAAAAAGTTTTATTGTCGAGGCGTTCATCGAGATAATTAAGCGAACGCAGAATGAGCGGTTTCGAATTTCCGAAATACAAACGCACGTAATTTCCTTCCGATTCAAACAAACGGACTTCACCGAGTTTCACAAACCAGCAACGTTCACCATCCTTCACAAAAACCTGGTCGCCTTCAGTAAGCGCATTCGATTTCGCAGGAAGATTTTTATTTTCTGCAATACGTGTCATTAATTTTTTCACTGCATCTGACAGTCGCGCCGGTTGAACAGGTTTCAGGAGATAATCGAGCGCATTCACATCGAAAGCTCTTATCGCATATTCATCGTGTGCAGTTACAAAAACCACTTCGGGAACGAAAGTCAGTTCTTCCAGCAGATCGAAACCGGTTTTACCCGGCATTTGTATATCGAGAAAAATGACATCCGGTTTTTTGCTGTTCACATTTTCAATGGCGCTTTTCACATCGCCGCATTCTTCGAGAATTTCAATTCCCGGGTAAGTAGAAAGCATGTTGCGCAATTCCTGGCGCGCAAGCCGTTCGTCGTCGATAATGATCACTTTCATTTTTCTGAAATTTCTGGAATGATGAGTTCCGTTTTTACCAATGCGTTTTCTGTATTCGCGATCGTGAAAGATGCTTTTCCATTGTAAAGAATGGCCAGCCGTTCTTTCGTGTTGCGCAATCCGAAACCCGATTCAGGAATGGAATTCTCATTGTATTTGCCGGAATTAAAAATAAGAATATGGAGTTTACCCGTTTCTTTTTTTGCATTCACAAATAATTTTCCGCCTTCCGGAATTTTTGCAATGCCATGTTTTATTCCATTCTCCACGAGTGTCTGTATCATGAGCGGGGGAATTTCAAAGGAAAGACATTCATCCGGAATATTCAATTCCACTTTCAATCTTTCTTCCAGCCGCACCGATTCGATGGCGATGTAATCTTTCACCACTTCCATTTCCTGCGAAAGCGGGATGAATTTCTGTTTTCCAACCTGCAATGTATTCCTGAGCAAATTGGAAAATTGTGTGACCGCTTCTTTCGCCCGCGCAGGATTCTCGCCCACGAGCGCGCGAATGGAATTCATGGCGTTGAACATGAAATGCGGATTCAATTGCGATTTCAGTTTGTTCAGTTCTGTTTCTTTGATCGCTGCTTCCCATTTGAGATTTTCAATCTCCGCCCTTTTGTAATTCTCTACAATGTGCACGAGAAAATAAATGACCGACCAGAAAAAAAAGAAAAGTGAAAAATTCAGTGTGTCGAGCGAAACACGAACCGGATCGAAGTGATAATTATTTTCGGAAGAAAGTTTTTCCAAACCTGTTTTCATCAACGCAACAATTCCTCCCATCGCTATGATCATCACCAGCATCATCGGAACTGAACGCAGGCGTGAAATATTCAACCACCGAAAACGGATGATGACAGCGCGCAGCAATTGTGTGAGCAGGATGCCGGAAATGAAAACGGCCATGAGCAGGACCATTGCATCATTGTTGAGTTCTTTTTTCAGTGAAAGAAAAATTCCCTGCAGCAGAACGAAAAGCATCCATCCGCCCAACTGGAATGCCCAATAGAACTGATTCCTTTTCATTCCGTTTTTTTCCGTTGCTCTCATGCGCAAGGGCAATTTTAATTTCACTCCCAACTCCCTACTTATTGATCCACGCTTTCCTGATCTTCAATTGCTGATCCGTGGGATGGTCATAAGGAGTGAGTACATATTTTTTTGAAACCTGCACGGTGCGAAGTGTCCCTTTTAATTTTACTGTTTCAGTTTTTCCATTCACATTTCTCTTTACCACGAATTTTATTTTATCTCCCTCTTTCATTCCTGCGCGGTAATGATCCATCACTTCAGAAATATTTTCTCCGGTCACTTTTTTTCCATTGAAAGAAAGGAGCACATCGCCTTTCTGGAATTTCATTTCTCTTCCAAAATCATTTACGTTACCAGGGAACAAACGGAGTTTACCATCGGAATCATATCGAATACCATAACCACCCATCGGGTCAAGAACCTTCACCATGGCGCGGCGCTGGTACCCGATGCCCACAGCATCGAAAATAGAATCGAAAGGAAGCGGTTCTCCTCCTTCCACATATCGTTTGAAAAAATCACCGATCTCGGGATACGTGAGTTTTACAATATCGCTGAAAAGTGAATCATCATCGAACGAACGATCCTTGCCGTATTTTTTTGAAAGATCATTCATCAATTCCTGCGTTCCGTATTTTCCATCCGACAACTGGCGCAAACGAATATCAAGACATAAACCGATGAGCGCGCCCTTTGCGTAAACATTGTTGTACTGATCTTCATATTCATCCAGACAACCTTTGCTCATTTTTGTGAATGAAAGAGCATCATCGAAATTATCTGCGCTGATCATTTCATGCCGGATGTCCCTGAGATAATTATCGAGAGAGAGATCACCGTATTTTATCTGCACATGATGGGCCGCGTATTCCGTAAGCCCTTCATACATCCACAAATGTTCGCTCATCTTCGGAACATCGTAATCAAAATCGCCGATCTCTTTCGAATGAATACTGAGCGGCGTAACGATGTGAAAAAATTCGTGAGCAGAAACATCCTTGATGGTTTGCGCAATGAGTTCCGGTTTCATTTCGAGCAGAGTGTAAAGCGAAGAATAAGAATGTTCGAGTGCGCCGAAGGAATGCGAACGATATCCATCGGGGTTACCGGTGCAATATATTATGAATGCATAATTTTTTACGGGAAGCGTGCCGCCAAGATATTGCCGCTGCAGATCGAGCAGCAATCGAAGACTGTCGGCAATGAATTTTGCGGTAACGAGTTTGTGCGGAGAATAAACGGAAATAAGAACATCGGCTCCTCCAACAAGAATGTGCGCCGTATCGGGCCTGCAATACATAATGGGGCCATCTACCAACTGCATGTAATCGGGAACAGCATACGTATCCGTATTCATATCCTTGATCGTGGAAATGAGTCCGCTCGATCCGTAAAATCCATTCGGGTGAGCGATTTGAATTTCATAATTATTTTTTTTCATCCCGTCGAAATAACCGAAAATGGCATGATTGTTCAGAACGAAATTTGTGTCCTGCTGGAAATTTGTTCCCGCGGGTTCAAAGATCACTTCTCCCCTCTGGTTGCTGTCCCATGTGTCTTCCACGTCATAAGAAAGATGATCCAGTTTTTTTGCGCCCGGAATTTTCCACGTGTTCGCATCGCTGTGATAAGCATTCAGTTCATTCCCGCTTTTATCATAAGCATGAAAATTAAAAACGAAACGGCCGAAGTTGTAAATTTTATAAGTGCCGGGAACAATGGCAGGCATTCGGTAAACGGCGGTGTCGGTGGTGAAAGACGGCGTGATGAGATTCACCGTAAGCAGATCGTTGTGCAGTTTCGTAAGGTCGATCGAGAAATGATAAGTACTTAGATCATTCTGCGAAGAAATATTCCCGGCATGAAAAAGAAAAAAAAATACAGAAAGAAAAATTATTTTTTTCATTGGTATTTCCTGTAAAGTTTTTTCAGCTCCCATTTATTCACTTTCATCAGAATGAAAAACAGCAGCAGCAATTGAGCGAAAAGAAAAATATTATCACTCACCGGATACATTTTTTCTGCGGTCCAGATCGTGTTCGCCTGTATAGCGCTTGCCGAACTCGTGACGCCTATGGTGCCGAAAAGATTATTTGCAAAATGAATTCCCATCGTGCTTTCCAATCCTTCGTCGAGCGTGGCGAAGAGTGCGAAAAAAATTCCGGGAAGAAGATAAGCGGGAAACATGGTGAGTGCGCCGTAAGCTTTCACTTCGGGATTCGTCATGTGCACGAGCATGAATAAAAACCCGGTGATAAAAACAGGAATGATCGCGCTCTTAGTGATGGTGCCAATGCTCTGGAGAAGATAGCCGCGAAAAAAATATTCTTCGAACCAGGTTTGCACCGGGAGCATGAGTACGCCAATGAGAAGCGTGAGGAGAAAGGGCTGAAGATGAAAACAAACTTTGTAATTGCCGGGATAAACGAGCATGGAAATATACTGCCCTGCAAAACCGAAGATCATCCAGATGAGAAATGCGAATGCAAATCGTTTCCATCTTATCCGCGAAGCAGACGTGATGATGGAAGTGAATTTTTTCGAATGAAGAAAACGAACCACGATCCACAGACCGGCCATTGCAAAAAAGAAGATGAGCAATTCAAGAATGAGTTCAACATTGCTGTTGAGCCCGGTGAATGCGGGATCGATTATTTTTTCCTGGTTGTCGAGGATCTCTGCCAGTGTGTGGCCGTGTTTCAGTGCCGAACTGACCGCCATTTTCGCCAATGGAATTTCACCGACGATGTAGAACGCGGAAACAATTACAATTCCAAGCACGTAGCGCCACCAGTTATTTTTTCCGGATCTCCCGATCTGAAGAAACCTGTTGTAGAGCGGCGCCGCATGCGGGGGAATATTAGTTGCCTGTTCCATCACTGCAATGACCTGAATTAATTTTCGTGAATAACAATCTTGTCTATAGAATCACCCTGCCTGATGGAATCCAGCACATCAAGTCCTTCAAAAACTTTTCCGAAACACGTATGCGCACGATCGAGGTGCGCGGTTTGCGTGCGCGAAAGCACAACGAAAAATTGTGAGCCGCCTGTATTTCTTCCGGCGTGCGCCATTGAAAGAACACCTTTATCGTGGTACTGATTTCCACCGGAGGTTTCGCAATCAATTTTATAACCGGGTCCGCCGGTACCGGGAATTCCGGTTGCACCTGCGCGTGTGTTCGGGCACCCGCCCTGTATCACGAATCCGGGAAGAACACGATGCCATTTAAGTCCGTCGTAAAATCCGCTCTTCGCAAGTTTTACAAAATTAGCAACGGTGTTGGGCGCGTCGGCTTCGTAGAAGTTTGCTTTCATGGTGCCCTTGCTGGTAATGATCTCTGCTGTCATTTGAGTAGTTAGTTATTGGGATGTTAGTTATTAGCTATTGTACGAACTGCGAAATTAGCGAACTGCGAAGCACGAAAGGAAGAAGTTTTACGAAATTATCTTTCTTATAGGTCACGATTAGTTTTTTCGTAATACGAAATTCGTACAGCAGCGGTAACTGTGATTACCTCGCAAACTTCATCACCGCATGAAACATTTCTTCCGGCTGATCCGCGTGTATCCAGTGTCCCGCACCTGCGATCGTTCGTACCTGCGCACGCGGAAAAATATTTTTTATTTCAGTTTCATCTTTTGTGGAAATGTAATCCGATCTTTCACCGCGAAGAAAAAGCGTTTCAGTTTCATTCGGAAATGGAGCATCGGTCGCTTCAGAAACAATGGAAATATTTTTGCTGATCACTTCGAGGTTAAAGCGCCATGCGAGCTGTTGTTTATCATCAGTGCCATCTTTCCAGTAAAGATTTTTCAGCAGGAATTGGATCGTACCGTTTTCAGGAATGTATTGCGCTAAAATATTTTCCGCCTCTTTTCTTGAGGAAATTTTTTCCGGATTCACTTTCAGTAATGCATCCACTACCTGCTGGTTGTGCTCGTCATATTTTTTAGGGGCAATATCGCACACGAGGAGTTTTGAAATAATTTCCGGGCGATCGAGTGCAAGACGCATCGCAGCTTTTCCTCCCATCGAATGGCCGAGCAGCATCACATCTTCCAGTTTTTCATTCACAATTAATTCCATCACATCTTCAGCCATAACTTTATAATTCCATTCATCGTCCCACGGCGACTGACCATGATTGCGAAGATCCACTGCATACACGGTGAAAAATTCCGACCATTGCTTCGAGAGCGTAGCCCAGTTGTCAGAAATTCCGAAGAGCCCGTGGAGAATGATCAGCGGTTTTCCGGAGCCGGATTTTCTGTAGAATAATTTCATGCCTGTAGAAAAAGATTCAATAATTCAAAGATTCGATTGAGGAAATCCTTATTCGTAAATCCTTGAATCTTCAAATTATTGAATCTTTAAATTATTTCAATTGCCGCCTGTACATCATAATGGTATTCTCCAAACCGAAATAAAGTGCATCGGAAATGAGCGCATGCCCAATGGAAACTTCCATCAACTCCGGAATTTTATTTTTGAAGAACGCCAGGTTAGCGAGCGAAAGATCGTGCCCTGCATTGATGCCCAATCCTTCTTCTGCCGCAGCTTGTGCAGCAAGAACAAAAGGAGCGATGGCAAGATCGCGGCGGAATGAAAAATCTTTCGCATAAGATTCCGTGTATAATTCTATTCGGTCGGTGCCGGTGAGCGCAGCTGCTTTTACGAGCGCAACCACCGGATCGACAAAAATTGAAGTGCGAATTCCTTTTTCCCTGAATTTCGAAATGATATTTTTCAGGTAATCGCGATTAGCAACCGTATCCCATCCGTGATCTGAAGTGAGTTGTTTTCCTGAATCGGGAACAAGTGTAACCTGGTCGGGCTTCACTTCAAGAACAAGATCTATGAATGCCGGTTCACGGGGATTTCCTTCAATATTGAATTCTGTTTTCAGCAATGGGCGCAGCGTACGCACATCTGCGTAACGTATGTGGCGCTCATCGGGGCGCGGATGCACGGTGATGCCCTGTGCACCGAACCGTTCGCAGTTGAGCGCCACTTTTATCAGATCAGGATTATTTCCTCCGCGGCTATTGCGCAGCGTGGCGATCTTATTGATATTAACGCTCAGTCGTGTCATCATTCTCAATAACAAAACTACTGTTAAGTTCGAAAGAATGTTTCAAAATTATCAACTAAGAAAAGTCATTATAAAAAATTCACAGCATACCGGGTGCAAATGATGATATACCATTTAACTATAAACGGTAACATTCTTTTACCTCCTGCGTTATATATCAAAAGACCTATAACTTTGTTTCATGCTTGCAAAGGAATTACTCAATGACGATCTGCCACCGCTGAAGATCACCGACAGTGTCGATAAAGCGTTGGTGTGGATGGATGAATTTCATGTTTCTCATTTGCCGGTGATCGACGGAACGCAATTTGTGGGAATGGTTTCCGATGATGAACTTTTTGACCTCGATGATTCCGATGCAACTATTGCAACAAGTAAATTATCATTGGTAAAACCGTTGTTGCTGCCCAACCAGCATGCTTATGATGTGCTCAAGCTGATGGCGGAACTTTCGCTCGATGTAATTGCAGTGAGCGATGAACAGGGAAATTTTATTGGCTGTATCACGCTTCCATATCTCGCAGAACAGTTGTCGCGTCTTGCTGCTGTGCGTGAACCGGGCGGCATCGTTGTGCTCGAAGTGAACAATGTGGATTATTCGCTTTCACAGATTGCGCAGATCGTGGAAGGAAATGATGCAAAGATCCTGAGCGCTTATGTTGCCGCTTCGCCCGACTCGAATAAAGTGGAAGTGACGCTGAAAGTGAATAAGGAAGATCTTTCGGGGATACTGCAGACTTTCAACCGTTATAATTATGTGATCAAGGCAACATTTCACCGAAGCTCGAACGAGGGTGATCTCCGCCAGCGTTATGATGAATTCATGAATTACATCAATATGTAAGCGAAAACAGGGTACGTTCTTCTGACGTAACTTTGTTTCCCGATGATCATTCCTCAGAAAAATTTCACGATACTTTTTTTTATATTGTTTTTTTTTCCGGGAACACGGATCCTTTTTTCGCAGATACATTCCGACAGCAGCTCCATTCATTTTCCCAGGATACTTTCTACTCCCACAGAACTTTCAAAGATCGATTCGTTCCCGGAAGATTCTTCTCTGTATGTGATCAGTGCGCTGAATTTTTCTGGCAATAAAAAAACAAAACAATTCGTCCTCGAACGGGAAATGACATTTCACGCCGGTGATACTATTCGCGGATATGAATTACAACAACGCGCAGAAAGGTCGAGACAGAATCTGCTGAACACTTCTCTTTTCAATTTTGTGAATATTTATTATGCGTGTTCAAGAGATACTTCTGCCGTTCCCTGTCATTCGATGAACATCACGGTCAATGTAAAAGAGCGCTGGTATTTCTGGCCGGCGCCAATCTTTGATGTGTACGAGCAGAATGTGAATACGTGGTACAGGGACGGGCACAACCTGGATCGTGCGAGTTATGGTTTTTTTCTCTGGAAATATAATTTCCGGGGGAGAAAAGAATCGGTTGCGCTCATCTGTCGTTTCGGTTATTCCAAACAATTCGGCGGACAATACGCAATTCCATATCTCAATAAAAAAGGGACGCTCGGCGTCACGCTCACGGGAACGTACACGCGCAACCACGAAGTAGCTTATGAAACGCGGAATAATAATTTCGTTTATTACAAGGACAAAGAAAATTACCTGCGAACTGAAACCGCCGGAAGTGTTTTATTCGCGTACCGGAAAGGATTGTATGTGCGCCAGACGCTGGAAACCAAATACACGTTGCTCAGTGTGCGCGATACTGTTCTTGATCTGCAGCCCGATTTTTTTGTGGGAGGAAAATCAAGGATGGAATATTTTTCACTCTCGTATCATTGTGTGCGTGATGTGCGCGACATCAAAGCTTATCCGCTGAAAGGAAATTACGAGGAGATCGAATTCACGAAACACGGGATGGGAATTCTTCCTGATGAAAAACTGAATCTATTTCTCATTGCAGGATCGGTGCGCTGGTATGGAGAATTATTTCACCGGGTTTACGGAGCGGCAATGATCAGGGGAAGGTGGCTGCCCGGCGTTGTTCCTCCGTATTATCATCAGCGTGCAATGGGATTCGGGCCTTTCATTCGCGGATATGAATACTACGTGATCGACGGGCAGAGTTTTGGTTTGGCAAAAATGAGTGTACGTTATGAATTACTCAAGCCGCACATTTATCGTTTCGATTTTCTGCCGATAGAAAAGTTCAACACTTTTCATCTCGCTGTTTATCCCGGAATTTATTGTGATGCCGGTTATGTTTTCGATCATGTGTCCGTTCAGTCGGATCATAATTTTCTCGGGAATACATTGCTGCTTGGTTATGGCGCCGGTATTGATCTGGTTACGTATTATGATATTGCCATTCGCCTTGAATACACATTCAATCGCCTTGGTGAAAACGGATTTTTCCTGCACATGGGAACTGCGTTTTAAAACAGGAAGCAGCAGGCAGCAAACAGGAAGCAGCAGGCGGGAATTGAAATAATTATTTCGCTACGACAAATTTTTTCAAGAAATATTCTTTCCCATCCGTTTGCAGGCGAATGAAATAAATTCCGGGAGAGAATTCAGAAACATCAACCGTAGTCTTTGTTTCACCGGGAGAGCAGGAAAACTTTCGGCAATAAATTTTTTCTCCGAGCGAATTGAAAATTCCCAATTCCAATTTTTCATTTTCTGAAAAATTCATTTTAATGGTGAGCTGATCAGCAGCAGGATCGGGAAAAATACTCATCGTGTTTTCAGCAATGATTTCTTCCGTTGAATTCACATATCCGCATTGGGAAGTAAGAAAATCCAATGCATTTGTCGTTAGAAAACACCAGTGATCTTCGGTGGTGCCGAACGGATACGGGGAAACATAACCAACCGCAGCAATTTTATTTCCCGGAAGCATGCACAGGTCCATCATTATTCCGGGACCGGAAGTACACCACGTTTCTGCCTTACAAATTGTGTCGGGACTATAATTCAGAAAGTAAATATAATTTGTGCCGCCCGAATAAGCGCCGAGTGCGAGAAGCGTTGTATCAACTTCACAAATATTTACTGCATCAAGATCAAGCTGGGTTCTGCCAATGGTAATATTAGCAAGTACAGTACCTGCCAAATTCAATTTCCGGATATACGCAGCATCAAAATAATTCGGATTCGGTGGATAATGGAGCCAAACCGTTGAACAAATGAAAATATTATTGTTCGTCAGGATGAACGAGCGAAAAGAATCAAACATCGGATAGTTGTAAGCCCACGTGGTAGAATAATTCATTTGCAGATCATAAACATTGATAAATACCTGGCTGATGCTCTGGTTTCCTCCAACGAGAATCCTGTTGCTCCCATCCACCATCACCTGCGAGCCGAATCTTGAGGAATAAACAAATGAACGGTTGCCCACAATGTTTCCCAAAGTATCAGTTTTACTCAGCGAAATACTGTAAAGATTTGAATTCGTTGCAGAAGTCGTATTCGTCAGCAGCAGCAAAGTGTCTGATGAAAATGAAATAATACTTCTCGTATCGTTATATAAAGAGTCGCCGAAGAAACTGAAAAATAAACTGTCACCGTTGGAATCGAATTTCGCGAAAAAACAATCAGACTGGCTGGACGAGTCTGCTGTTGCATTTCCTGCTATATAGAAGGAAGAATTATTCTGTGCACACAAAGCAAATCCTTGCAGATATGAATATCCAGGGTAGAAATAATTTTTACTCCATTGGCGAATTCCCGTGGTATCGTAAAATGTAAGACTGGTGCCGCTTCTCCCCGATGAATCACTACAGTTTCCCAGGTAGAGTGCGCCGCTATTCCATGAAATGCATTTCAAGCCCATGTCGGCATTATTGGTAAAAACATCCACGCGGTCGTTGAAAAGATAATTCGGCTGCGCTTGAGAAAAACCGGTAGCCGCAATTGCAGGAAGCAATAAAAAACTCAGGATGTTTTTCATGGTGAGGTCGGGTTTACAACGAAAAGTTCCTGCAAAAATTGCAGGGAGCCAAACAAAATATTTGCATTATTAAACTCATTCAAAGTGAGCCGCTTTTTTAAGCGGCAGCGGTCAGAGGCAGTGCCCGTAGCAGCGGAAAAATTTTTTTAATAAAATTTTCTAACTGCCGCTGCTTCTTGCGGCCTTCCGCGTTCTGTCCACTGCTTCCTAATTTCGTACCTTCGGGCAACCAATAACCGTTTTTCCGTCTATAGAATGGAGGCGGTGAATTAACAGATCATGAAAGTTGCCATCTACGGCCGCATCAATGAAAAACCTCTTCCACCTGTTCTGCAGGGGCTCTTTGACAAGCTGGAAGAAAACGGTTCCGAAATACTGATCTCGCATTCCTATCACGATCACCTCTCCGCGCATTTTCTCATTGGGAAAAAAGTAAAGATCCTGGAAGATTTCAATGCCATACGCGGGCAGGCAGATTTCCTCATCAGTTTTGGCGGCGATGGAACGATCCTCGAAACTATTTCCTACGTAAGAAATTCCGGAATTCCCATTCTCGGTGTGAATACCGGGCGGCTGGGATTCCTCGCAGGGCTCACCGTAGAAGAAGCGGTGGATCATGCAGTGGAGCGATTGAAAGCAAAACAATTCGTGATCGATAAACGTTCGCTGCTGAAATTAGAAACGAAAGAAAATATTTTCGGCGACCTGCCTTATGCACTCAATGAAATAACGGTGCAGCGCAAAGAATCCTCAGCAATGATGACGGTGCATGTTTCCGTGAACGGAGAATTTCTGAATTCCTATTGGGCAGATGGTATTATTGTTGCAACTCCCACAGGATCCACGGCCTATTCTCTCAGTTGCGGTGGACCCATCATGACGCCCGACGCGAAAAGTTTTGTGATCACGCCGCTATCGCCACACAACCTGAATGTGCGCCCGATCATTGTTCCTGAAGATAGTGTGATCTCGCTCAAAGTGGAAGGTAGAAGCGAACAATATCTTGTTTCGCTTGACGCAAGAAATCACGCGTTCCCTCAATCCACTGAACTCATCATCCGCAAGGAAGATTTCAAAATAGCACTGATAAGGTTCAATGAGCAGCATTTTTTTCACACCATCCGGGAAAAACTCATCTGGGGTTATGATGCGAGGAACTGATTGAAAGAAAATAAATTCTTCAATTTTATAAATGGCGGTTTACAGTTGATAATCGTTGTTAAAATCAAAAGGAAAAAAGGAGCAAAAGGATTATCTTTGCAACTGTTCCGCAATCAACAATCTCCAGCTTAAATAGACCCCGTTCAGGACTGGAAAAACAAATTGAAAAGAACGGATGAAAAATTTTTTCTTCATACTCGCAGCGTTGCTGACACTGAACTGCGCCAGTGCCCAGAATTCCGACGAGATCGGCTTCTTCATCGGTGGAGGATATTACATTGGTGAATTGAATCCGACCACTCATCTCGGAAGTCTCACGCGTCCTGCAGCCGGAATCGTTTATCGTCACAATTTCAATTATCGGTTTGCTGTTGCCGGCGATCTTATTTTCGGAAGTGTGCAGGGAATTGATTCCCGTTCTACTTCTTACGAGCAGCAAAAAAGAAATCTCAGTTTCCGTTCACCCATCACCGAATTCGGCGGAAGAGCGGAATTCAATTTCATCGAATACAAGATCGGCGATGATAAATATCCATTCACTCCATTCATGTTTCTCGGCCTCGCAGTTTTTAATTTCAATCCGCGTGCGTCGTATGGAAACCAATGGGTGAATCTTCAGCCATTGAAAACAGAAGGACAATCCAAAGCATATCTCCGCACGCAACTCAGCATTCCGTTCGGTGTAGGATTCCGCGCGAACCTTGCCCAGCGCGTAGGACTTGTTGCCGAATGGGGAATGAGAAAAACTTTCACCGATTATCTTGATGATGTGAGTACCACTTATGCCGATCCTTCCGTGTTGCTTGCCAATGGAGGGCCGCTCGCTGTTGCCGTTGCAGATCGCAGCACCACTCCGAATGACGTAGGCCGCGAAAGAGGAAATCCCCGAAATAAAGACTGGTATTCTTTTGTCGGTCTCACTATCACGTTCCAGCTTGCTGGAAAACCCCACAAGTGTTCAAGCTATAATTACTGAACCGCATTTCCCCCGATGAGCTGGAAAGAAAAAATTGACAAGGATCGTTTGCCCCATCATGTTGCGGTGATCATGGACGGCAATGGACGCTGGGCACAACAGCAGGGAAAAGAACGCGTGTTCGGCCACCGGCATGGCGTAACAGCAGTGCGCGAAACAGCAGAAGCTGCAGCGGAGATCGGTGTAAAATATCTTACGCTCTATGCTTTCTCCACTGAAAACTGGAATCGCCCGAAGGAAGAAGTGGATGCGCTCATGCAACTGCTCGTGCACACGATAAACGAAGAAACAAAAACACTGAACAAGAACAGCATTCGTCTTGAAACGATTGGTGATACGGAAAGTTTACCGGAATCCTGCAGGAAAGAATTGTTTGAAGCCATTGACAAAACTTCTTCCAACAGCAGGATGTCACTCATTCTCGCTCTCAGCTACAGTTCACGATGGGAGATCATGGAAGCCACAAAAAAGATCGCAGAGAAAATGCGCGATGGAAAAATAAAAACGGAAGAGCTCGATGCTGAAAAATTCTCTTCCTTTCTCAACACCTCGCGTTTTCCCGATCCGGAATTACTTATCCGCACCAGCGGCGAACATCGCATCAGCAATTTTCTGCTCTGGCAACTCGCTTATGCAGAATTTTATTTCACCGAAACACTCTGGCCCGATTTCAACAAGGAAGAATTCTATAAAGCGATCGTCGATTACCAGGGAAGAGAAAGGCGTTTCGGAAAAACAAGTGCGCAGGTAGTGACGGCGTCACCGCTTGCTTCAGAAAAAAAATAAGAAACTAAATCCTGAAATGAAAAAGATCTACTCCATAATATTTTTTCTCTTTGCATTCGCTCCTGTGTTTGCGCAGAACAGCACCGGGCAGGTAGGCGGAGATTATGTTGTGGATTATTCAAATACAAAAGATTTCAATCTCGTTGCAGTTTATGTTCACGGTTGCCAGATCGTGGATTCGAATGTGGTGCGGCTTATTTCCGGATTGCCTATTGGCGATAAGATTACGATTCCCGGTGATAAAACGGGCGATGCCATTGACAATATCTGGAAAGAAGGTTTGTTCGATGATATCCGCATTGAAGTTGCGAAAGTGGAAGGCGATTACATTTGGCTCGATATCATCGTTGTTGAAAAACCGATGATCACGAAATACAAAATCGTGGGTGTGAAAAAGAGTGAGGACGAAGATCTTCGTGCTAAACTTCATCTCGGCGGAATGTTGCTTACTGATTTCCGTGCGCGTTTCATTACAGAAACAGTCAATGAACATTACCGCGCCGATGGTTATCTGAATTGCAAGACTACGCTTGTTCCGCATTACCAGGATTCAGCACACAGCCGTTTGTTGCTCGACATCGTGGTTGACAAAGGAAAAAAAGTGAAGATCTCCGATATTTTCATTGATGGAAATGTGGCTTTCTCCGATGGAAAGATCAGGCGCGCGATGAAGGACACCAAACAGAAACGCTGGTACCAGGTTTTCAAATCGGCAAAATATCTCGAAGACAATTACACGAAAGACAAGGACAATGTGATCGCCAAATATCACAAGAAAGGATACCGTGATGCGAAACTTGTGACGGATACCGTTTACAAAAAATCGCTCAACCGTGTTGTGATAGAAATGAAAATTGATGAAGGGCACGTATATCATTTCGGAACCATCACCTGGAATGGGAATACAAAATATTCGAGTGATAAACTCAGCCAGGTGCTCGGCATAAAACCCGGTGATCTTTACAACGAAGAATTATTGCAAACACATTTGTACCAAAATCCAACCGGTAATGATGTGAGTTCACTTTACATGGATGATGGCTATCTTTTTTTCCAGATCGATCCGGTGGAAGTAAATGTGCACGGTGATTCCATCGATTATGAAATGCGCATTTACGAAGGGAAACAAGCCACGATCAGGAATGTAATTGTGAGCGGAAATACAAAAACAAATGATGCAGTGATCATGCGCGAGATACGCACGCGGCCGGGACAGATGTTCCGCCGTTCCGATCTCATTCGCTCACAGCGCGAACTTGCGACGCTCGGCTATTTCGATCCGGAAAGAATTCAGATCAATCCGAAACCAGATCCTTACACAGGAACTGTAGATATAGAATATGTGGTGGTGGAAAAACCTTCTGACCAGGTGGAACTTTCCGGTGGATGGGGAGCAGGAAGAGTGGTAGGAACACTCGGTGTGGTATTCAATAATTTTTCCACGAAAAATTTCTGGAAAAAAGACGCGTGGCGTCCGCTTCCTTCCGGTGACGGACAAAAATTAAGTGTGCGCGCGCAATCGAATGGTTATTGGTTTCAATCTTACAATGCATCTTTCACAGAGCCATGGCTCGGCGGAAAAAAACCGAATTCACTTTCATTCACTCTTTATCATTCTGTACAATCGAACGGTTTGAAATTCACCGATCCGAACAGAACTTTTGTGAAGATCACGGGTGTTTCGGTTGGTTACGGAATCCGCCTGAAAAAACCGGACGATTATTTTACGCTTTATCTCGAAGCGAATTATCAATACTACGATCTGCATAATTTTTATTCTGTATTTGCTTTTGCGAATGGTTATGCAAACAATATCAACGCGCGTTTTACGCTCGACCGGAATTCTACCGACCAGATGATCTATCCGAGAAGCGGATCGGATATAAAAGTCATCGGAGAATTCTCTCCGCCCTATTCACTCTGGAACGGAAAAAATTATTCCACGCTCTCCACGCAGGAACGTTACAAGTGGGTTGAATTCTATAAATGGAAATTCACTTCTTCGTGGTTCACGCGCATTTCAGGAAATCTTGTTCTGAATACACGAATTGGGTTTGGTTATCTCGGCGCATACAACACGCGTACCGGAATTGCACCGTTCGAAAGATTTTATCTCGGAGGAAGTGGCCTCACCGGTTATGCGCTTGATGGAAGAGAAATTATTGCATTGCGCGGATACGACGATCAATCGCTCACCACGCATCGTACCGGTGCGCCAATCATTGCAAAATATACGTGGGAATTGCGTTATCCTGTTTCGCTTAATCCGAGCGCAACAGTTTATGGCCTCGCATTTGTAGAAGCAGGAAATACATGGGACACTTTCAAAGGATTCAATCCGTTCGATGTTTACCGTTCAGCAGGTGTGGGTGTGCGCGTGTTCCTGCCAATGTTCGGATTACTTGGCCTCGACTGGGGATATCGTTTCGATACGGTTCCTACGCAACCTTTCATGCAGCATTCGCAGGTGCATTTCACTATAGGAATGAATCTCGGGGAACTCTGAGCAATTACAAATTTGTACTTTAGCCCCGTTTTTCGGGAAAGGAACCAAAAAACAAAAGATCATGAAACGGAAAATTTTCTCCATCGTCATCGCACTTCTTGCAACGGCCGGTTTCACTTACGGACAGAAATTCTGTTTTGTGGATTCAGATTATATACTCGGACAAAGCCCGGCATACCAGCAAGCGCAAACACAATTGAATGATCTTTCTGTTCAATGGCAGAAAGAAGTGGAAGCGAAATATGCAGAGATCGATGCGTTGTATAAAAATTTCCAGCAGGAACAATTATTACTCACGGATGAATTGCGTCAGAAGAGAGAGGCGGAAATTGTAGAAAAAGAAAAAGAGGCAAAAGATTTTCAGAAATCAAAATTCGGTGTGGACGGAGAACTTTTCAAAAAACGCCAGGAGTTGGTGAAGCCCATACAGGATCAGATCTACAATGCAGTGAAGGAAATGGCGGAACGCGGCGGTTACGCAGTGGTGTTCGACAAAGCAAGTGATCTTACTATTCTTTATTCCAATCCTAAATACGATAAAAGCGACGACGTACTTGAGATCCTCGGCTGGAAAAAATCCGGAGGCAGCGGAGGCGGAGGCAGCAGTGGGAGCGGAGGAAAATAATTTTCAGAAAATTCCGGAAATAAATCAAATACACCAAACCAAAAATAAAAATGAAAAAATTATTGCGCATCGCGGTCATTGCCCTCATCAGTTTTGTTGCGCCGCTCAATGCAGGCGCCCAGAAGATCGCTCACCTCGACATGGATTCACTTTACAATATCTGGCCAAAGTATCAGAAAGTAAAAGATTCGCTCACGAAAGTCGGTTTGTCCTACCAGAAAACGCTCGATGCAATGGAGCAGGAGTACAGTTACAAATCAAACCAGCTCGACAGCCAGCGGAAATACATGACCGCACTCAACATTAAACTTGCAGAAAAACAATTGAGCGATATGCAGCAGAATTATGCGATCTATTCGCAGGAAGCGCAAACAGAACTCGCCGCCCTGCAGGATGCATTGCTTAAACCGCTCAACGCTGAAGCGAAAAAAGCAGTTGCCGATGTAGCGAAAAAGAACGGATACAAATATGTACTCGATAGTTCGGAAGCTTCCGATGTACTTTATTCCGAATCGACCGACGATATTTTTACACTGGTGATGGCTCAACTGAAAATTCCGGCACCCAAACCGGCAGTGGCTACCGGAACAGGCGGAGGAACAGTGCAACCACCTCCCGGAGGCGGACATTAATCAGTAGGCAGCAGCGGCAGTTTAAAGCGGCAGCGGCAGTAAAAAGTCCCAAATTCCAAAAAAAATAAATTGGAATTTGGGATTCGTTTTTTTTGGAACTTTAGATCATGAATTCAATTTCTCCAATAGGTATTTTTGATTCGGGCATAGGTGGTGTGAGTGTGCTGCGCGCGGTGCGCGAATTATTGCCGAATGAAAATATTATTTATTTCGGCGACAGCGCCAATCTTCCTTATGGTGAAAAAACAATGGAGCAGATCCGTGTACTGAGTGAACGCGTGGTGAAATTCCTTCTGGAAAAAAAATGCAGGATCATTGTCATTGCATGCAACACGGCATCGGCTGCCGCACTGAAATATCTTCGCGAAAAACATCCGGGTGTTTTGTTCGTGGGAATGGAACCCGCTGTGAAACCTGCAGCAGAGCAAACACAAACCGGCGTGGTGGGAGTGATTGCAACGACTGCAACTTTCCAGGGCGAATTATTTGCCAGCGTGGTAGAACGTTTTGCGCAAAATGTAAAAGTGATCAACCAACCCTGCCCGGGATTAGTGCAGCAAATTGAAAATGGAGAATTGGATTCGCCGGCGACAGAAAAAATGCTGCGCGGATGGCTGGAACCGATGAAAGAAAAAAATATTGATGCACTGGTTCTTGCGTGCACGCATTACCCGTTCGTGCGCCCGCTCATAGAAAAAATTCTGGGAGATAAAGTTCGCGTTATCGATCCGGCACCGGCAATTGCGAAACAGGTGAAAAAAATTCTTGAGGAGAGTGGAGGGCGGAGGTCAGAGGGCGGAGAGGAAAAACAGTTGTCAGTGCCAGTTGTCAGGGGAGAAACCATCTATTGCACCAGTGGAGATCCGCAAAAATTCAATGATATTTTTTTAAAGCTGACCGGGAAGAATGCGGATGTAGTGATGAAGCCGCAGTTGGATTGATACCAACGCCGGAAATTTGTCACGGAGCGCACTGATTTGCACGGATTGATCTCAAACTTTCTCGAATTGTTCGCAGTTAGTTCCCTATTTGAACCAACTCGAATACAGCACATAATTATTCGCGATCCTATCCACTTCACCTTTCTGTAATTCGGGAGAAATATCTTTTATTTTTTTCGCGGGAACTCCGGCGTAAACAGCATTCGCTTCGCATTTCATTCCTTCCGTCACTACTGCTCCCGCGCCGATGATGGTGTTGCTTCCCACGTGCGCGTTGTCCATGACGATCGCGCCCATGCCCACGAGTACATTATCCTCCAGCGTGCATCCGTGTACGAGCGCGTTGTGCCCGATGGAAACATGGTTACCGATATTCACTTTTGTTTTTTCGTAAGTGCAATGAATGACCGCGCCATCCTGCACATTTACTTTATTTCCCATGCGAATGGAATTCACATCGCCGCGCACAACAGCGTTGAACCAGAAACTGCATTGATCGCCGCAGACAACATCGCCAACAAGGGTTGCATTTTCAGCAATGAAACAATCGTTTCCGAATTTGGGAGAGATACCTTTTACCGGGAGTATTAATGGCATGGATTCAATTTTTCGGCGGATGGCAGCACTTCGGCAGTTCTTTCTGAGAGCGGTTATTTGCTTTCACATCGTCGGCATCGTAACCGATGTTGGAAATAGCTGTGCGGATATTTTCGGGTGAAATTTTTTTCGGATTGTATTCCACGGTGAGGATTTTTGTGGTGAGATCAAGATCGGCGCTCTTCACACCTTTCATTGCCCGCACTTCTTTTTCAATTCTTGATTTGCACATATCGCATTCGGCAGAAGTTTTGATCTTCACGGTTTGTGTTACATTGGCTGCCTGCGCATTCATTTTCAGCGGCGTAATGAATGCCATAAGAAATGCGCAGATTGAAACTTTCAGAATATTTTTCATGTTGGTGATTTATTGGATGAAGTTAATTATTGTTTTCATTTTCTTTCAAATGTGAACGGAATAAAAATATCTTGCATGATACTTAGGTTTAACGGCAAAATCCGAGCCGAAAAGTTAGTGCCAGTTGTCAGGGGCGGAAATTTCTTTTCTGCATACTGCCGCTGACCACTACTTCACCGGCGGATAATCCAATGAGTAATGCAACCCACGGCTTTCTTTCCGTTCTCTCGCTTGCTTAATGATGATGTACGCTACGTTGATGATGTTGCGCAATTCGCAAACGGTTTGCGAGAGCGTGATCTTTTTGTACAACGCTTCATTCTCGTGCCACAGAATTTCCAATCGATCGTGTGCGCGTTGCAAACGTAAATTACTTCTCACAATTCCCACGTAACTGCTCATGATGTTCTGTACTTCTTTCAGCGATTGCGTGATGAGTACCATTTCTTCCGGAGCTTCTGTTCCTTCTGTATTCCACGAAGGGATATTTTTTTCGAATGAAATATTTTTGAATTTAATAATTCCATCCTGACTTGCTGTGTGCGCATACACCACTGCCTCGAGCAAAGAATTTGATGCGAGACGATTTGCGCCGTGCAAGCCGGTGCAGGAACATTCCCCAACGGCGTACAAATTCAGAATGCTGCTTTGCCCGTTCTTATCTACTTTAATTCCACCGCAGAGATAATGCGCCGCAGGAACAACCGGGATCATTTGTTTTGTGATGTCAATGCCGATGCCGGAACATTTTTTATAAATATTCGGAAAATGTTTTTTCAGATCTTCCGCATCGAGATGTGTGCAGTCGAGATAAACAAAATCGTCGCCCGATGATTTCATTTCGTTGTCAATCGCCCTTGCAACAATGTCACGTGGTGCTAATGATTTGCGTGCATCATACTTCTGCATGAATTCTTTTCCCTGCCCGACTTTGTCATTCCCGCCCAAACTTGCGCGGGCAGGCAGGCGGGCGTCACGTGTGCGCAGAATTCCTCCGTGGCCACGCATGGCTTCGGTGATGAGAAACGAAGGGCGTTCGCCCGGATTGTAGAGTGACGTGGGATGAAATTGCATGAATTCCATGTTCTCTACTTTTCCTTTTGCGCGATACACCATTGCAATTCCGTCGCCTGTTGCAATAGTGGGATTGGTGGTGATCGCGTACACGTGCCCCGCGCCGCCTGTGGCCATAAGCGTGACGCGCGCGAGAATAGTTTCCACCTGATTTGATTTTGTATTCATCACATACGCGCCGAAGCACGTAATGTCGGGTGTGCGCGAATTCACTTCTATGCCGAGATGATGTTGCGTAATAATTTCTACTGCGAAATGATGATCGAGAATTTTTATGTTTGGATGTGAATGCACTTGTTCGAGCAGTGCGCGTTCTATTTCATAACCGGTGATGTCTTTGTGATGAAGAATTCTTTTTTCGGAATGCCCTCCTTCGCGTGCGAGCTCGTAATCGCCGGTGGGAGTCTTGTCGAAATTTGCGCCCCATTCTGCAAGTTCCATCACACGTTCGGTAGATTCTCCAATGACCATGCGCACAATTTCTTCATTGCACAATCCGTCGCCGCACTTCAGCGTGTCTTCAATGTGTTTGTTATAAGAATCGGGTTTGTAAAGAACCGCAGCAATTCCTCCCTGCGCATATTTCGTGTTCGACTCATCTTCATTTGCCTTGGTGATCATCATCACTTTTCCATGCGCAGCAACTTTTAAAGCATAAGTAAGTCCGGCGATTCCGCTGCCAATGATGAGAAAATCTGTTTGCTGTTGTGACATTAGGGAACAAAGATACAGTGGGGAGGATTACAGATATACAGATTACGGATTTTACGAAAATGCGAATTACCAATGAATGTGAATATACAAATAGTGAATTTGAAAATTTTGCGTGAGGGATAGGAGGGAGCTCCGCCGACCGGATAGCCCGGCCCGATCCTGAGCTTGTCGAAGGACGGGGACACGCCCAAAAAAATATTTTTCAACGTTATAGTGTGTTAAATAAATTCGGGAGTGGACAGAAAGTGAGAATGGAAAAGTAAAATAAAAGTTTACCTTTAATGTGCAAGGAAAAGTTCAGGCGCAGGTTTGACATGTGGGCTGCAATTCTATTCTTCCCCGATCCTATAACAGTTTATTTTTCCGCGAGCGGATGATTTTTTTTACCCTCGCTGAACTAATGCCCCAAAAAAGAAAAATGAAAACAATCCGGTTTATAGATAACGACAAGTTGCAGTTTGCAACGGCGGTGAGAAAAAATGTGAATGCTTATTTTAAAGAGAAAAAAATTTCAATGAAAGGCGGTGGAAGGATGCTTTTCAAATCGGCGGCGATGCTGAGTCTTTATCTTGCTCCTTTTGTGCTGATACTTTTTTTGCCGATGAGTGTGTGGATGCTGCTGCTGCTTGCCGTGGTGATGGGCGTGGGAATGGCGGGAACGGGAATGGGCGTGATGCACGATGCGATGCACGGATCATTTTCAAAAATGAACTGGATGAATAATTTATTCGGCAGCACGATGTACATGATAGGCGGAAATGTTTTTAACTGGAAAATGCAGCACAATATTCTGCACCACACATTCACGAACATAAACGGTTTTGATGAAGACATACGCTCGCGCGTGGTGATACGCATGAGCCACGAAGAGCCGCTGAAAAAAATTCACCGCTTCCAGCACATTTATGCTTTCTTTTTTTATTGCCTGATGACGCTGACTAAATTCAGCGGTGATTTTTTCCAACTGAGAGAATACAATAAAAAAGGAATTCTGAAAGATCAGAAGAAAAAACCGGCGCGTGAATTTTTCATTCTTATACTGAGTAAAGCAATTTATCTTTTTGTTGTGATCGGACTGCCAATGCTTATTGCACCATTTGCCTGGTGGCAACTGCTTCTCGTATTCGTTATTGTACATCTCACGGCAGGAATAATCATGAGCATAATTTTCCAGATGGCGCATGTGGTGGAAGGTGCCGAGCAGCCGACATTGAACACCGAAGGCAATATTGAAAATGAATGGGCTGTTCACGAAATGCACACAACTGCAAATTTTGCACGCAAGAGCCGATTGATGAGTTGGTTCATAGGCGGACTTAATTTCCAGATCGAACATCATTTATTTCCGAACATCAGCCACGTACATTACAAAAAGATATCACCGATAGTGGAACGCACTGCAAAAGAATTCGGTTTGCCCTACAATCAGAAACGCACTTTTTTCACGGCGCTGGCTTCGCACGTAAGAACGCTGAAGGTGTTGGGAAGAGAGAAAGCGATTCTTGATTGTTGATTTTAGATTGTTGAATGGGGAACGGAATTCGGAAAATGCGGACTTGCAGAATTGGAATCACCGGAAGAAGATCGGAAATTCCTTTCCACAGAAACTGCTTTTTGCAAACTTTCCGCAGATCCGCATCTTCCGAATTCCGTTCCAGCTTCGTACCTTTACACTATGGAAACCAAAGAAATTCCGGTGATCATTTACGGCGAGAGCACGCCCAACCCGGCGTCGATGAAATTTGTGGCAAACAGGATTCTGATTGCAGACGGCGCAACTGCGAATTACAGGAATGCGGGAGAAACTGCTCAAGCTCCGCTGCCGGCAAAACTTTTTAAATTCCCGTTCGTGAAAAATGTTTTCATCTCGGCGAATTATGTTTCCATTACCAAATCAGATTCTATAGGATGGGAAGATATCCTTGGCGAGATGCGCGAATTTCTCCGCGATTATCTGCAGAAAGGAAATTCTGTGATCGATGAATTGCCGAAAAAAAATATTGCCACCGATTCCACATTTGAAAATACCACTTCTGTTTTTACGGAGCACGCCGTTCCGCAGAATGAAATGGAAATGAAAATTGTGGAAGTGCTGGAACAATATATTCGCCCCGCAGTGGAGCAGGATGGCGGGCTCATCACCTTCGAATCATTTGAGAACGGAATCGTGCGCGTGCAACTGCGCGGATCGTGCCATGGCTGTCCTTCATCGACGATCACACTGAAAGCAGGAATAGAAGCACTGCTGAAAAGAATGGTGCCCGGCGTGATGGAAGTGGTGGCGGTGTAGTACGAAATACGAAAATTCTACTATAAGTTACGAAATACGAATCCATGCCAAAGGATCGCAACACTCAATTTTAGACAGCCTCTTAGTAGAATTTTCGTATTTCGTACTCCTAAAAAAACCGCGGCAGATTTCTCCACCGCGATTTGTTTTCTCTGAGCCCACTTGCCGCAACCTCTTGAGGCAAGTGATTTAATTCCGCTCGCTACTCAGAGAAGTTACTGAATGATGTAAACCATATCGGGGCAATGCAGTTTCACTCCGTCGGCGCCTATCGCAAAAACATTCGTGAACGATACGCGTGTTCCGCGTTTTGAATTCCGTATTGCTGATTTTGCCACTTCAGGAAGAACTTTTCCTGCGATTCCTTCTTTATCATATTTATCGCCCGACTTATCAGAGATATTCAGATCGAAAGAAACTACGTTCGCTTGTGCCGCGAAATTGAAATCGTCACCGTATTTACAAACGAGCCCGAGTGTATTTCCCATTTTTGTTGCGGAAATGCGTTGTGTTGTAACACCACTCGGATAAACGATAGGCGTTGGTAAATTCTTTACCCGGAATTCCATAGTGCCCATGCTCCGTGGTTTTCCATCCTGGTCGTCAACACTCACAGCCACCACACATTTTCCTGCTTTCAGATTTTTCACGGTGAATTTTCCGTTTCCGAGCGGCACTAATGTTCCGTTATTCACCGTCACGTGCGTTTTCTCATTGGCAAAACCGGGAACAGAAACCGTGATAGGGTTATCGAGTCCTGCATACATCACGTTCATTTTATCGGCACTCACGGTGAGTGCAGGACGTGCAACAATATATTCCTGTTCGAACGGATATTGACGGATCGCGCCCTTCGGAGTTTTCATATTGATCACGCCGCTGTATTTGAAAATTCCTTCGTCTGCCGTATTCACATTATAAATTCCCATTCCGTTCTGCACATGAAGCGAATCGTAAGCGCCCGTCATTTTTCCGGTTGCCGGATCGTACGTTCCAACGAGAATCTGTGGCGAAAGAGTTTTGTTGAATGCAGCGAGAAATATTTGCGCGTTGTAAGGTTCACCCTGTATCACATAATTTGTTTGTGCAATAACGCGTGCTGCAACGGTGTCGAAGGGAATGATATCGGAATCTGTTTCGCGGAGCAATGCATCCACCACATCGGCCTGCGCACCTTTCACATCATTCTGAATTTTGGAAAGAATCGTAATGTCGGCAGCGATGGGAGTGTGATAAAAACTTTTCATTTCCCACGTATGGAATTCTCCGCCATCAGTGGGATCCGGAGTTTCAAGATTCAGGTGCATGCTTTTCTGGTCTTCGGCGGTAAGCAACCCGATCATGTCACTTTTATATTTTGCGAGTTTTAAACGCAGATCATGCGCCGCGCCGTTGTTGCCGTCTTCAGCATCTCCGCAAAGAATATTTGTAGTCGCATCATATTTTTCTTTTCCGTCGAGGTTGGCAAGATTGAGTGTGTCTTCCTCGTGATTTTTGAATCCTTCACTTTCGCGAAGCAATCTCCGTTTCAGATTCACGAGATAGTCGTCGAGATCTTTCGACATTTTTTTTGCGTCCTGCGCTTTATTCCAGTTCGGCGTTACACGCGTTGGATCCACACTTTTCTTTTCGTCGAATTTTGCGTAAAGAGAATTGATGTCTTTATCAAAACTGCGGTTGGTGTGTTCAAGACCGTTGTTCACGGTTACGAATGCGTCGAGAATTTCTTTCGCTACATTCAGTGCAAGAAGTGCGGTGAGTACGAGGTACATCATTCCTATCATCTTCTGTCTCGGGGAAAGTGTTGCTGCTGCGGCCATGGTATTTTGTTTTTTAGCCCGTTGTTTTCCGGGCGATTTTACACTCCTAATGCCGCGCTTTTAAAAAAGATACAGGAGATTCAGAAATTCAAGATTCAAATTTTAACGAGGGCAGTTCATAGAGGGCGTGGTAATTTTGACCGGGGAAGTTCATTTTCAAATTTTCGAACACGGAATTTTTCAGGAGCGGCACTTCATCACTTCTTCATCGCTCTGTTCCCGCTGGTCGCGCAGCAGGAGCAGGCGCGCCATCGGGGCTACAAGGCACTGTTCGTCACATCAAATTTTTTCCGGCACTTCTCTGCACGGCCGGCTGATCAATCTGTGAAAATCAGTGAGAATCTGTGGCAATATTTCTACAGGTCAACTGATAAATAAAATATTCGGTAAAAAGGGTGAGCGAGAATCACTCTTTCACAACGGGAATCGTCATCGCAGAATTTTCCGTCATCACTTTCACAAAATAAATTCCGGGAACAGCATCTGCAATTTCATCGCAGGAAAAAATATGTTCCCCCGCGCCGATCGTCCCATAATTATTTTCAGAAATAATTCTTCCTGTAACGTCAGCGATTTCAATTTTCACTGCCGAAGAATTTTTCAGCGCAAAGGAAATATTGAATTGATCATTGAACGGATTCGGAAAAACAGATGCAGAAATTCCTGTAGAAATATTTTCATGCACCGATGAAATATCACGCAAACTTTTCAGGATCGTTCCCGCGTCCCCGCACACGTATGCAGAAGTATCGTGATCATAAGCAGCCGAATAAAGATTTTCATGAATGAAAGAAACGGTATCGTCGTACCAGCTGGTTCCGCCATCAATGGAAATGAAAATTGTTCCGTGATCTCCCACGATCAATCCGCCGAGGTCATTTCCGAAACGGACTTTGTTCAGATTGTAAGCAGTAGGAAGTGTTTGCGTATTCCACGTTATTCCTGCATCAGTAGAAAAAATCGATAGGCCATAGTCTCCCACGCAAAAAGCATTGTTCGTCGTTCCGGCATAATCGTATCCGTTCGCATTGAAAAATCCTCCGTAAGGTTGCGTGAAAAAAGTCCAGTTTGCACACGCATCGCCCGTCGCAGAAATGAATCCTCCATTACCACAAATGAATCCTGCTGATGAATTTATGAAATGAAGATCATTGATGTCAAGAGACGTTCCCGAATTGGTGATCGCCGCCCATGTTGCACCATCATCTGAACTCCGCATCAGCGTTCCATTCACCCCGGCGATGTAAATAGTTGCGCTCGTTGGAATATTAATGGAATAAAGATCTTCTGCAGTTACAGCGCTCACCGTATCCCAGTTCATTCCATTATTGGTCGTCTTCATCATCACGCCACTGTTGCCCACGGCCCATCCTTCCGTTGAAGAAAAAAAGCGAACCGCGTTCAGTCCCGGAAAATTTGCAGGAAACACAGGTTGTGTCCAAACACTACCCGCGTCCGTGGTCATGCGTATGTCAGCGTGCCCGGCCGCATCCGCGCCCACCGCGAAACCGGTATCGCGCGACACGAAAAAAATATCCCGGAAGTTGGTGGCGCAATTCGTTTGCAGTGTATCCCATTGTGCGGAAAGATTTGCGCCAATGAAAAGTAACGCACAGAGAAAAAGTTTTTTCATAAAGAAATCATTGTTTGATCACGGGCAGCGAATATTGTTTTCCACCCACATCAAAAGTAACGAGGTAAATTCCCGTTGAAAGTCCGAGTGAAGCGGCATCCACATCAAACCGATGTTGCCCTGCTGTTTCTTCTTCATCCGAGATCCGGATCACGCGGCCTGCCGCATCATGCAATTCAATTTTCACTTTTGAATTTTCTGCCAGTGAATAACTGAGCACGGTAGAATTGCTGAAAGGATTCGGTCCAGCAGAAACAGAAAATCCATTTGTGCCGAGCGAAGAAATTCCGAGTGTCAGATTGATGAGCACGCCATCGCTCGTAAAATTCTGTGTCACGAGTCCTGCGCCGTTTTCAGCACGCACAGAAAAATAATACCATTGTCCGTTAGCAAGAGAAAGATTCGAAAGAAAAGCAGAATCATTTCCAACGGTGTTCGTCCACATTACCACATCAGAATCTCCCGATGTTGATCCCAGCGCAAAATAATAAGTAGATACTCCGGAATTCGGATCTGTTGTAGCCGACCAGTTCGCATCAAGATTTGTTGCTGAAGTTGAAAGGTCAATGTCGGCAGCATTTCCATCGTTCACCTGCGGGATCGCCAGCGGAGTAGTCCAGTCCACATTCACATCCTGGTACGCGACGGAAGAAAGATTATTTGCAGAATCGCGCACAATGGATTTCACTCTTCCCGCCGGAGTTGCAGGATCGGGATTTTCATAACGCAGCATGCACGACGCGCAATTTCCAACTGAAATATTCTGTGGCGTGTTGGAATAACGCGAACGATAAATTTTGAAATTATCCACCTGCCAGTCGCAATTTCCACTGCGGAAAGAAATGTAATTTCCATTGGAGATCGGTGAAGGATCCGTCCAGCTTCCGACAAAAATATTATCCTGGTAAACGCCGATCTCTCCTGTCGTGCGATCGTAAATTACTTTCCAGTCGTACCATTGATTTGCATTCACCGTCATCGGCACAGAATGTTCGAGCGAGAAAACATCATTCGTCACTTTATACCATTCGCAAACCGATTGATCGACGCGGAACCACACAAAATAATTATTTCCGCGATTGGTCAATGTTGGCTGGTCCACGAAAAAATGTAATCCTGCACGGCGATTATTTCCTGTGCCGTCTATTTTTCCTGCCCAGTTGTATAAATATTGATTGGAAAGATTTTGTGTGAGCGGCGCATAAATATTCGTGTTCGTCAGACTCTGATCGGTTTGATTCAGGGCGCCGTTTGTCAATGTCCAAGTTCCGGTAACGCTGCTCCATTCTGAATTTATTGCAGCGAGATCGAAATTATCGGAGAAAAACCCCTGCGAATTATTTGCACGCCAATCTGCGCCATCATAATCGATTACCTGGAAAAAACTTTTTGCGAGACCACTTCCTCCGGAATTATCTGATTCAGAAAAATTGGTTGAGAAATCCTGTGTCTGCCATATTCCATTGACAGAAACAGAAGTTGTCGGCGCGATCGCATCGGCAGAAGCAATTTGTGTACTCGTCCACGTTGCATCCCATCCCGGATTATTTGTTGCGCAATCAGAACGGAATTCAAAAGTGAGCGAACCGCCGCTCGAAGTAATTGTTCCCGGCCCGTTCGTTCCAGTGTAATAACCGATGAGTGGCGCATTGATATCAGCGCCATCGTAAATGAAAAGATAATCCCACGTGTTCTCTACATCGAATGAATTAAAATTTATTGTGATCGAAGATGCGCTTGCAGGAGCAATCGTCCATATACTTCTTTCATTGTCAAAATAATTTGCAGAAGGTCCGCCGAGATCGTAAAAATTTCCGCTTGCAGTAGTGAGCATTCCAGCAGCGGGCGGATTGTTGTTGATCAATTCATAATAATATTCCCAATCCCAATTTGGTCCCGGATCATTATGTGTTTGATTGGGAAAATGCTGATGGCCTTTGATCTTCGTGCACGCTCCGGGAATTCCGCTCTGGTTATAATAAGTTGTTGCGAGCCACGGCCACCATCCGCAGCGAAGCGGATCAATGCTGTTGCTTGCGCAGATGTCGCGCACGAGCGCAGCCGACTCCGTGTACATGGCGTTCGTGTACCAGCCCGTTTGCGACGCGTAACCTTCGTGTTCAATTCCGATCGTGTAAGGATTTTCTGTTCCAACGTGCCATGCTTTATTTGCTTCGAGTACCATTTGCGTTATTTGTCCGTCGGATGAACGCACCACGTAGTGAGCAGAAACCTGTGCGGCACAATTCTGAAACCAGGAAATTGCTCCGGCATAACTTCCTTCGATGTCGTGAATGGTTACAGCGGAAATCGCTTGTGTTCTGCCTACAGTATAGTTGCATGAAGCAGCAGGATTCCAGATAGCCGGAGGATAATCGGCGGATTGAATTTCATTGGAAGAATTATCCTGCCGAAAATTATTTCCGTTTTCGTCGGAGATCACATCGCGTGAAATAGAAACATGTTTGGAAGAAAGAATTTTAAAATTATCCGTGCCGAATAAATTATTCAGATCTACATTCCATTTCGGAAAATTGTAAGTGGAAGAATAATTAGCATCGTTGAGAAAAGTGAAAATATCGTAGAGCCAGGTGTCCTGAACGAAGTCTTTTTGTTTCGAATCAATACTATCATTGCTTTCTGCAATCGGTAATTCATTCAGAAGCATGATCGATAATTTTACACTTTCCTCTGTGGAATAAATTTGTCGATTACCACCACAATGATCATAGTGCATATTCGTACACATGGAATAGAAATGATGAAATGCTTCAGCATAAGCAAGAATACTTTTCCGCGGATCAGTTTTTATTTCCTGCGAAGTGTAAACTGAAAAAGAATCAACTACTGCCAGATTATTCCTGAACCAGTTCTGTCCGTTTTCCATCAGTCCCATCACCGAAAATTTCACTGGCATTCCCATGCAGCCGATCTCATTTCCGGTGAGCTGGTTGAATTTTGTATTGGTGAATGCAACCGCTTCGAGTATGCCGCGCGGAATATCAGGATAGGTTGCGTAAGCTTCTTCAAAATACGTGGTGTAATTATTTTTAGGAAGTTGTTCTTCTCGCGAAAATAAAATTCCGGGAAGAAAAATAATGATGCAGGTAAAAAATTTTCTCATGGGTTTGAGTGATTTTTTTGGAAAGCGAAGTTAGACTAAATCAGTATTCACTTCTGGGATTTCTCATCCTGTTTTTTCCACAATTACATTCCCACAGCAAATCCTGCCCGTATCACCAATGGAGAATTATAAGCCGACTCGGCGAAATTCAGAACGTAGAGTACAAGCACATAAGTTGATAATCTTCCATTGAATTCGCGATAACCTCCCCCGAGAAGGTAGCTGTTCCTGTAATCGCGATAACCGGGATGGAGATAAGGATCCCACTCTCCATTGAGCGTTTCGGCTTCACCGTGAACAAAAATTCTTTCCAGCAAATAATAGCGCGCCCAGATGCTGCCACCGTAATAATAAGTTGAAACCGGAGTATAACCTGTGAAATGGAATTTGGTGTAGTAATAAGAAAAGCCGATTCCCGGAACGAAACGTTCGGTGACTTTGTAACCAACGATTGGGGATGCACCAATGGTGGTTACATTGCCGAAACTCAGTCCGATATTCCCGCCCCACACAATTTTTTCGCGCATTGAAGAAACGGAATTCATTTTATTGAGAGAATCCTGTGCAGCGACATGTGTGCTGAAAACGCAAAATGAGATAATGATAAAAAAGGCACGATATTTCATCGCAATAAAGTTAATAGCTTTCGATGCTATTTATTTTTGTTTTGTGTTAATTTGCCAGTATGAATATTGTAATTACCGGGGCGAGCCGCGGAATAGGATTTGAAACTGCAGTTGAATGCTGCAGAAGAGGTCATCATGTAATAGCGCTGTCGAGATCGGCGCCCGGATTGGAAAAGCTGGAAGAGGAAACGCGGAAGATCGGGGTGTCGGAAAAACTTTTTATTTCCGGGACCGATATTACGAATGAGAAGGAATTGCAGGAGATGATTTTCAGAATTTCCAGACTGCATGATCGGATAGATGTGCTTGTCAATAATGCAGCGACATTTATAAAAAAACCATTTGAAAAAACAGGATTGGATGAATTGAGAAGTATTTATGAATCGAATGTTTTTGCGGTATTCAGGCTTACACAACTTCTTTTGCCAATGATGGGAGGAAATCAATTAAGTCAGATCGTTAACATTGGAAGTATGGGTGGCGTTCGCGGCAGTAAAAAGTTTGCCGGGCTTGCTGCATACAGTTCGAGTAAATCGGCGCTTGCGGGACTTACAGAAATTATGGCGGAGGAATTCGCGGGTCGGAATATTCATGTTAATTATCTTGCCTTAGGCTCAGTTCAAACAGAAATGTTCACCGAAGCTTTTCCACAGATAAAAGCTGCATCAAGTTCTTCAGAAATGGCTAAATGGATAGTCAACTTTATCGTCGAAGGCGGCAATCTCATTAATGGTAAAATAATTGAAGTTTCTAGTGGTACCCCCTGAAAATTATTCAGTCTGATTATCAAATATTTATCCATTATTCATTCATTATTTATGGTAGGGTGTTAAAAGTGTCAATTCCGCTGTTACATTTGCACCCCCGTTGATAGAGGTTTGTTCTTTTCTGAATAAATGAGAAGCCAGGATTTTTCTGGAATTTCATTTGGCTTTTCAGGTGAATTTGGAAATGATCACTTTTTTTCCACATTCTTTGGAGATATGAAAACAGGTTGTAATTTTGCAACCCGTTTTACAAATTTCGTTTAACGGATGTTCTTTTTTGAAACTGATTTTGCCGCTAACCGTGAAGGAATAAATGCGGCTTGAATAATAGATCAGAAGTTCTTTGAAAATATTGGGAAAGGCCAGATAAGCAAGACCATCCTTTCCAGACCGAGCGTCTGGATCGAGTATCAGATAATTATAAAATCGTCCCGACACCCCGTCGGGACACCAGATCAAAACTTACAACGGAGAGTTTGATCCTGGCTCAGGATGAACGCTAGCGGCAGGCCTAATACATGCAAGTCGAGGGGCAGCGGGAGTAGCAATACTTGCCGGCGACCGGCGCACGGGTGCGTAACACGTTTGCAATCTACCTTCAACTGGGGCATAGCTCGGAGAAATCCGGATTAATACCCCATAGAATTATAGAAAGGCATCTTTTTATAATTAAAGTTCCGACGGTTGGAGATGAGCACGCGTCCGATTAGCTAGTTGGTGAGGTAATGGCTCACCAAGGCAACGATCGGTAGGGGTACTGAGAGGTTACACCCCCACACTGGTACTGAGACACGGACCAGACTCCTACGGGAGGCAGCAGTAAGGAATATTGGACAATGGTCGCAAGACTGATCCAGCCATGCCGCGTGCAGGATGAATGCCCTATGGGTTGTAAACTGCTTTTGTACGGGAATAAACCCTCCTACGTGTAGGGGGCTGAATGTACCGTAAGAATAAGGGTCGGCTAACTTCGTGCCAGCAGCCGCGGTAAGACGAAGGACCCAAGCGTTATCCGGATTCATTGGGTTTAAAGGGTGCGTAGGCGGATTGATAAGTCAGTGGTGAAATCTCCGGGCTTAACCCGGAAACTGCCATTGATACTGTTGATCTTGAATATGGTTGATGTGGGCGGAATATGACATGTAGCGGTGAAATGCTTAGATATGTCATAGAACACCGATTGCGAAGGCAGCTCACAAAGCCATTATTGACGCTGAGGCACGAAAGTGCGGGGATCAAACAGGATTAGATACCCTGGTAGTCCGCACCGTAAACGTTGATCACTCGCTGTTGGCGATACACTGTCAGCGGCTAAGCGAAAGCGTTAAGTGATCCACCTGGGGAGTACGACCGCAAGGTTGAAACTCAAAGGAATTGACGGGGGCCCGCACAAGCGGTGGAGCATGTGGTTTAATTCGATGATACGCGAGGAACCTTACCAGGGCTTGAAAGTTAGCGACTGATGCTG
>JACQAM010000027.1 GCA_016194975.1 Bacteroidota bacterium | reverse complement strand
GGCAAATGGAAATATTGCCACAGATTTTCACAGGTTAAAACACAGATTGATTTCAACTTAGGTTCATAGGCAAATGGAAATATTGCCACAGATTTTCACAGGTTAAAACACAGATTAATTTCAACTTAGGTTCATAGGCAAATGGAAATATTGCCACAGATTTCCGGAAATCAGGAATTATTTTTCTGCGTGAGGGATTGCAGCGGTAGCCCACAGCGGATGAAACTTGTCGAGAAAAAAAAACCGGCGAGGACTACAAGCGGAAAGCCCGGCCCGAAGGGGCACGCCCTACTTCTTCCCGAACTCGCGGTGTTCACTTTTGTAAAGCTCTTCCTTCGAAAGATTTTTAAAATACGCATACGTCCGTTTCAATCCTTCTGCACGATCCACTTTCGGTTCCCATTTCAGAATTTTTTTTGCGAGAGAAATATCGGGCTGTCGTTGTCTCGGATCATCCTGCGGAAGATCGCGGTAAACCACTTTCTGTTTTGTTCCGGTGAGTTTGATTATTTCCTCCGCAAAATCTTTGATCGTGATCTCCGACGGATTTCCGACATTGACAGGATTCGAATAATTGCTCATAAGCAAACGGAAAATTCCCTCGACAAGATCATCGACATAACAGAAACTTCTTGTCTGCGTTCCGTTGCCGAAAATGGTGAGATCTTCTCCGCGCAACGCCTGCCCGATGAACGCCGGCAACACGCGCCCGTCATTCAGGCGCATGCGTGGCCCGTACGTATTGAAAATTCTCACGATGCGCGTTTCCAAATTATGATACGTGTGATACGCCATCGTCATCGCTTCCATGAAACGTTTCGCCTCGTCATACACTCCGCGCGGGCCAATAGGATTTACATTTCCCCAATACTCTTCTGTTTGCGGATGAACAGCGGGATCGCCGTAAACTTCCGATGTGGAAGCAACAAGAATTCTCGCCTTCTTCGCTTTTGCAAGTCCGAGAAGATTGTGCGTACCGAGTGAAGAAACTTTTAAAGTCTGAATAGGAATTTTAAGATAATCGATCGGCGATGCCGGTGAAGCGAAATGAAGAATGTAATGGAGATCTCCGGGAACGAAAACGAATTTAGAAACATCGTGGTGATAGAATTCGAAATTTTTATTTCCGAAAAGATGTTCGATATTTTTAAGATCGCCGGTAATGAGATTATCCATCGCTGTCACACGCGCGCCCTCCGCAATAAAGCGATCGCACAAATGTGATCCGAGAAATCCGGCTGCACCGGTAATGAGAACGCGTTTTGAATTCATCATCTGAAATTATTTCACGAAGGTAAGGATTCATTCTTTTTCCTGCGAATTACCGCATTGACGAGGGCATAAAGCGGAAGAAGAAAAAGTATTTTCTGCCACGCAACATAGCGGTACATGACAGGGTGCGCCCAAATGAGAAGAAGAAAACCGGAAATAAGAAAGACCGCGAGCGCCGCTAATATTTTTTTTTCGTTTGCATCGATCTTTAATTTTTTCCGGAAGAAAAAACAAATGAAGAAAACCGGAAACAGCAAAGTGAAAAACAACTGGTAAATGTAATAACCGGATTTTTCAAGCGGCAGAAAAAAATCGCAGTTCACATAAAAGTGATCGTACTTAATTCCGAACCACTTTTTACAAACAGCCGGAACAGCGGCAATATTAAAAGGTGTGATATCATTATGGGGAACAAAAAGCCGTTTGGCATTCGGCAGAATGAAGTACCGGAAATATTTTCCCGGGTATTTCCTGATCAATACAGCAGCATACTTATCATAAACGCAACCGGTGTGTACCCATGTTTTCGTGTACATCTCCGTACTATTGCGATTGATAAAACGCATCAAATTAAAATAATATTTCCCCGGTCCTGAATTATTCCACATGAAATCGGTGTTGAATGTTTTTTCTTCCGTGAAACACGTGTCGCTGAATTTGCGGATGAAATCGTAGGCCTGTTCTGCTTCCTGATCATTCCACTCGTCGGGTTTTATTTTTTCAATGTATGGCAATAAAATACTTGCGTCATTTGCTTTTGCCCATCCGCCGAAAGCTGAAAAAGTATTTTCGCTGAATATTATTTTATTCTCCAGCACATTGCTGAACCACACGCCGGCAAAAACAATTCCGCAAAGAAGCACATGAACAATTATTTTTCGGAAAGGATGGGCGAATAAAAAAACGAGTGAACACGCCGGCAGATACGCGAGGCTCGCATAGCGCACTTTGCAGAGAAAAAAAATAACGACGAGAAAAACTCCGGTCATCATCCATTTGTGCGGCTCCATGAGAATGCGGATGAACAATGTGAATGAAAAAAAAGTAAGTGATGCGCTTAGACTGTCGCTGAGCAGCCAGGTGGTCATGTGCAGATCAGTGAAATTAAAAACAACGAGGAATAAAAAAATGCGGAACATCCATTTGGATGCAGGAGGAAAAAATTGCCGAACCGTGAATGCAAAAAATACCGTAGCGATGATATGAAAACAGAATTGCACCAGGTTGACGAATGCAAGTGCGTGAGAAAAAAAATGAACAGCGTGCAGGAACCACGAATAGCCAACCGGGCGGAATCCGCCGAATAAATTCGCCTGCGCACACGCTACATAGTCGCCCGAATCGGCGGTGATGTGCGTTGTAGGATAGCAATATGCGAGGAGAAAATAAACGGCGAGCGAAAGCGGAAGAATTATTTTCAGTTCCGTTCGTTCATCGTCAGAAAATTTTTCACGAATACTTTTAAAATGCGAAGCAAACCATCCTTCACGCTTCTTTGGTTCCGGATCGAGTTCTGCACTCATCAGTGAAAAGGATTTTTATTTTCTTTCAAACTTTCATTCGAAGGAACACCGGAAAAAAGGGAAAGACAGCACATGGGATCAGTTCCTGCAGGAATAAATAATGGCCGGTGGAATATTGAGCAGTTCGAATTTCCGCTCGACAGAAGAAAAATATTTTTTGATGTCACGGTTGCTGGCCAGCGAATACTGGAACTGAACGTAACGCCCGTGTTTACCGAGCAGGGCTTTCACCTGCCGGATGATACTTCGCACAATTGTTTTTTTGATCACGGCGAGTGGCAATGAAGAAACAACGGCATCTGCTTTTTTCATTCCCAGTTTTTTCAATTCGGCGGTTACATTTTCCGCACCCGTCTCGAGGAGGATTAGGCGTTCATCACTGATCTTGTCACGCACCACTTTACAGCAATCGGCGTCTATTTCAAAACAGATGAGTTTGGAATCTTTCGGCATGCGGCGCAAAATCTCTTCTGTAAAACATCCGTCACCGACGCCGAATTCAACCACCGTTTCCGTACTGGAGAAATCGATCTCGTCCAGCATCTTTTTGATCAGGTGCGGGGAACTAGCCGCAACGGCTCCGCGTGTCCGTAATTTTTTGAACCGCCTGATCACTTCACGATCTCCCTTCCTATGCTTGCATAATAAAATCCGAGTTCTTTCATCTGTTCGGGTGAATAGAGGTTTCTTCCATCGAAGATAACTTTGTTTTTCAAAAGCGTGCCCATCCGCTCGAAATCGGGTGTACGGAACAATCCCCATTCGGTGCAGATGACCAGTGCATCTGCTTTTTCGAGCACGGCATATTCGTCCATACCATAATCGATGCGGTCGCCGAGAATTCTATTCACGTTGTCCATCGCTTCCGGATCGTATGCTTCGATCGACACTCCTGCTTTCAGCAATTCTTCAATGATGTAGAGAGCGGGTGCTTCACGGATATCATCGGTGTCGGGTTTGAATGCAAGTCCCCACATTGCTATTTTTTTTCCTTTGAGATCGTGTTTGAAATACTCGCTGATTTTCGGAACGATAACTGTTTTTTGTTTTTCATTGATCTCCATCACGGCATTCAGAATTTTCATTTCCTGTTTCACTTCGCTTGCGGAACGTGCGAGTGCCTGCACATCTTTCGGGAAACAACTTCCGCCATAACCGATGCCCGGGAAAAGAAAACGTTTGCCGATACGATCATCCGAACCGATTCCGATGCGCACCATATCCACATTGGCGCCGACTTTTTCACAGAGATTTGCGATCTCATTCATGAAAGTAATTTTCGTGGCAAGAAAAGCATTCGCCGCATACTTGGTCAACTCTGCCGATTTTTCATCCATGAAAAGGATCGGGTTTCCCTGGCGAACGTAGGGTTTGTACAATTCTTCCATGAGTTTTTTTGCGCGATCACTTCCTGTTCCTATCACCACGCGATCGGGCTTCATGAAATCATCCACTGCAAATCCCTCGCGTAAAAATTCAGGATTCGAAACTACATCGAAATCTGTTTTTGCATTTTTCTTTATTGCGGCGTGAACTTTTTCTGCAGTTCCAACAGGAACGGTACTCTTATCGACGATGACGGTATATTCTTTCAGGATCTTTCCGAGATGTTCGGCAACACCGAGCACATAAGAAAGATCGGCGGAACCATTTTCACCCGGCGGAGTTGGAAGAGCAAGAAAAATAATTTTCGCTTTTGCGACTGCCTCTTCCAGATGAGTGGTGAAATGCAAACGTCCCTGCTTGATATTTCTTTCGAAGAGAAGATCGAGATGCGGTTCATAGATCGGGATGATACCGTCGCGCATCTTCTCCACTTTTTCTGCATCAATGTCCACGCAGGTCACATGATTTCCTGTTTCTGAAAGACAGGTTCCTGTCACCAATCCTACATAACCTGTTCCAACGACTGCAATATTCATAACCAGATTTTTTAATTCGGTAAAAATTCAAGCACGCTGTTCACGATATACTGTTGCGTTTCTGCGCTGAGTTCGGTGTGAATGGGCAATGAAAGAACTGTCGCGCATAATTTTTCCGTGACCGGGAAATCTCCTTCTCTGTAGCGCGGATCGAGAAATGCTTTCTGCAAATGAAGCGGCACGGGATAATACACCATGGAAGGAATTCCTTTTGCTGCGAGATGTTCGCGTAATTTTCCACGATCCACTCCAATCAATTGAAGCGTGTATTGATGAAAGACATGATCGCTGTGTTTCACCCGTGCGGGCGTAGTGATGAATTTATTTCCCGCAAATGCTTTGTCATAAAATTCTGCCGCGCGTTTTCTTGCATCAGCATATTCATCGAGATGCGGAAGTTTTATGCGGAGTACAGCGGCCTGAATATTATCGAGACGTGAATTCACGCCGATCACCTCATGATAATATTGTACACGCTGTCCATGATTGGCAATCATGCGAATCTTTTCTCCGAGCGCTTCATTGTTGGTATAAACTGCACCGCCATCGCCGTAGCATCCGAGATTTTTAGAAGGAAAAAATGAAGTGCATCCGGCATCACCGATCGTTCCTGCTTTTTGTTTTCTTCCGTCACTGAAAGTATACTCAGCGCCGATGGCCTGCGCCACATCTTCGATCACGAATAAATTATTTTTTTTTGCCACCTGCATGATACGTTCCATATCGGCGCATTGCCCGAAAAGATGAACAGGAACAATCGCTTTCGTTTTCGGTGAAATTGCTTTTTCAATTGCTTCAACGTTGATATCGAAAGTTCCGGGATAAACATCCACGAGAACAGGACGCAGCCCGAGAAGAGCGATCACTTCTGCAGTAGCAACGTACGTGAAATCGGCGGTGATCACTTCATCGCCCGGCTGGAGCCCGAGCGCCATCATCACGATCTGCAACGCATCAGTTCCATTGGCACAGGGAATGACCCTTTTCACACCGAGGTATTTTTCGAATTCAGTTTTGAAAGCTTTTACTTCGGGTCCGTTGATGAAAGAGGAGGAGCGGATCACGCGGAGAACAGCATTGTCGATCTCGTGCTGGATCTTTTCATACTGGCCGAAGAGATCGACCATTTGGATTTTCTTCTCTGTTTTTTCCATTAAAATCCGCCGGTGAATTAAGTTGCGAAGATAGTCATTTTGAAGGAATGAACCCGATTTTCTCCAATGGAGCGCATCAAAAAGGTTATCTTTACCGCGTGAGAAAAAATATTTTTCTGCTGCTGATTTTTTCCTGTGCGTTGTGCGTTGTGCGTGCGCAGGTGCATGCGCCCGATTCTGTGCGCCGCGCGTTTGCGATCTCGGCAAATTACAGTTATGAAATTCCCGGCGGTGATCTTGCAAAACGTTTCGGCAATAATATGGCGATCGGTTCCACATTTTCATACAAGACAAAAAAGAATTTCAATTACGCTGCGCAATGGACCTACATTTTCGGGAAAGATGTACGCGAGAACGGAATACTCGACAGCATCATGACTCAGGACGGGCACATCATTGACAAGGAAGGAAAATTTGCTGATGTGCGCATTTTCGAAAGAGGATTTTCTTTCAATCTGAATGCAGGAAAAATTATTACGGTACCCACGATGCTTTCACCGAATCGCAACAGCGGAATTTATTTATCGGGAGGAATAGGTATTCTCCAGCACCGCATCCGCATTATTGATAATGGAGGACGTACGCCACAGCTTACAAAAGATTACCTGAAAGGATATGACCGGCTTACCAATGGAATTGCTTTCAATGAATTTGCCGGGTACTGGTTCATGAGCAAAAATCATTTTTCGAATTTCTACGCCGGGTTCGAGATCACTGAAGCGTTCACGCACAGCCGGCGTTCGTGGGATTATGATCTGAATCGTGCCGACACGCAACATCGTTTCGATATGCTGTGGGGCGGAAGGCTCGGGTGGAATATTCTTATTGCGAAAAGGAGCACGGATAAATATTATTTCAACTGACCGGATGAGGGCGCTGTATTCGCTCAATATTTTTTTTTTACGGAATTGCGATCCGCATCGCAGCATTGTTCAATGAAAAAGCGCGCTTGTGGGCGAGTGGAAGAAAATCTCTTTTTTCAGAACTCGAAAAAAAATTTTCCGCGAATGTGCGCCCGGTGGCTTGGTTTCATTGCGCTTCCCTCGGTGAATTCGAACAGGGGCGTCCGCTGATGGAAAATTTCAGAAAGAAATTTCCGGATCACCTCATCCTTCTCACTTTTTTTTCTCCGTCGGGTTACGAGATCAGAAAGAAATATGACGGGGCTGATGTGGTGAGTTATCTTCCACTCGACACGCAGCGGAAAGCAGAACGATTTATCCGGATCGTAAATCCTTCTCTCGTAGTTTTCATCAAGTATGAGTTCTGGCTTAATTTTCTTTCTGTTCTCCGAAGAAAAAAAATAAAGCATTACCTGGTGTCGGCAATTTTCCGTAATGACCAGGTTTTTTTCAAATGGTATGGTAATATTTTCCGTGAAGCTTTACGAGGATTCTCACATGTATTCACGCAGGAAAAAAAATCGGTTGAACTTCTGAATTCGATCCACGTGTCGCAGCTTACAGTTGCGGGCGATACGCGATTCGACCGTGTTGTTTCGATCGCTGAAGTATTTAAAGAAATTCCACTTGCGGAAAATTTTTCCGGTCCTTCGAAGAAAGTGCTCGTTGCAGGAAGTACCTGGCCTGCCGACGAAGAAAAACTTTTTCCCGCGATAAAGAATCTGTTGCATAGCGGATGGAAAATGATCATTGCCCCGCATGAAACAGGTAAAGATCACATCGATTCAATTGAAATGAATCTGGTGAAAAATGGTGTCGCTGAAAATGAAATGATTCGTTTTTCGAATGCCGATGAAAAAAATATCAGCGGAAAAAAAATCCTGGTCATTGACAACGTCGGGATGCTTTCATCGCTGTACCATTACGGGAAGATCGCTTATGTGGGCGGCGGGTTCGGAAAAAGCATTCACAATATTCTTGAAGCAGCTGTTTATGGAATGCCGGTCATATTCGGCCCATATCACGAAAAATTCCATGAAGCGATAAGCTTGCTTGAGTCGGGCGGTGCATTTTGTGTGAACGATATTTCTGATCTGAAAAAATTATTTGAAAAGCTGGCAGGGGATGAATACTTTCTTACTTCAAGTTCGCTCATCGCAAAAGAGTACGTTGAAAAAAACAAGGGAGCAACTGTGAAGATCATTGGAGAAATAACATCTTCACTCAATCGTTAAACACCCACGACACGCCGAACTTCAGCATCATATCAAATTGAGGATAATGTTCGATGAGATAATATTTCCGGCCGAACCATCCTGCATTCACATGATCAGCTTTCACAAAAACGCGAACAGGTTTCACTTTGAAACTCAGCCACGGATCCAGGAAAACATAATTGCCAATCAGTGTTCTGTTCTGCAATTGGAATTGCGACAGACCCACGTTCCAGGCATCACCATAAAAAGAAGAAGTATAAAAAGCGTCGACGCCTGCCTGGAGACGAAGCGCTGAATGAAAGATCTGCACATCGACATAAAATGATTCGCGGGCAGTAAGAACAGGAAGATGGATCGGCGAATTTTTATTGCAATTATTGAACGACAAAGTTGTTTTTGACCGGATGTGTTTCGTTCCGGCAAGAATGGTTCCGTGAATTTCGAAAGCAGAGAAAGATCCGCTGTACTGCGCCGGCAAAAAATAAAGAGAGTCGAAGTAAAGCGGTTTAAAATAATTATTCCAGGAAACTCCTGCGGTGAAAAAATTATCTGTCGCCTCCTGTTGTTGAACGGCGTTTAATTCAATGCGCGTGAAAGCAGTTTGTGAAAAATCATTTTCCCATCGGTAATGATTTCCGGAATAGTGTGAGTAAATAAAATCCGGGTGTTTAAGCGAGGAGATGACCTGCGAATTGAAAGAAATATTATTGTTGAATTTATCCGTGGAGGCAGCGAGATGAAAATAATAATCTCCCGAATTATATCCGTTGATGGCATAATTTCCATTGATGAGAACAGCATGAATGATTTCTGATCGCGAAAAATAAAAGAGAGCTTGTCCATCAAGGAAAATATTCTGAAAATGTTTGTAGATCGTGTCATTGAAAATCTCACCCGATTCAAAACGCACGCCAGTTTTTCCTGAAAAAATTCTTTTATCGCCGGAATTATTTTTTTTATTGAAGCGTTCCACCCACAATCCGCCGGTGAATTTCCACATGTATGTTGAATCTTTTGTTTGAGCGGAATCTCTATAAACTGCAGGGAAATAACCGGAGAGTGTGTCTTTATCAGAAAAAACAAAACTCTGATCTTTTATACTTAATGTATTCACGATCGCCCAGGAGGGAAGAATTTTTGTTGCGACGTGATCACTATCGTTGGTAGAAATCGTATCAACGATCGAACCGAAGGCCCAATATTGTTTCATCCATGCCTCACGTGAACGCTGTTCTGTATTGGCAGTAGTGAGATAAACCGGAACCAGTTTATTATCGAGTTCTTTTTTATTTTCAAAAGCGGAGTCACTCACGAGTCCTCCGTTCTGGGCATAATTGTCGGCAGTCCAGTAAACATCTGCAAGCAATGCATATCGTCGTCCGGGAGAGCGGTACCATCCATTCAAATCAATGCTGGTGTTATTTGTATTCTGATTTTTATAGGATCCTGTCGACCGTATCCTGTCAAAGCCAAAAGCAACATTGCAATTTTTTCCGAGTGGATGAGCGTGAATGACGCAGATATTATTTTCCTGTTTCTGTCCAAGAATGTATTGAAGTTTTGTGTACGGTTTTTCTGAAGTGTAGAATTTTCTATTGTTCTCGTTGAATCCGAAATTTTTTGTGTGATCGATCCCTCTTTGAAAACCGGCTTCTGAATCCAACAGAAGATTTAATGATCTCTCTGGTGATCCTGAATTACCGAGGGAAGAATTTCTTGCATGATAATTCTGAAAATCGTCCAGATAATTGGTCAAGCGTTCTTGCTTCCCGATATAATTTCCATAGTCGAATGATTCTTCTTTGAAAGAAAAAAAAACGGAAGAATCGGCTGGAACGGTTAGTGTATCTTTTTTTGTGATCGATTTATTCTGTGAGAAGGATGGAATGGACAGTGCGCTAAGAAAGAAAAGAGGAATTCTCAATAATATTTTTCTCACGGTTCGAAGTGTAGTAATTCTGTAAAAATACAAACGTAAGATGTGGGGAGATGTGAAGTAATTAAAAAAGAGAAGCCCCGACTCAGATGAATCGGGGCTTCGTTTAAAACTGGCGACGACATACTCTCCCACCTTGTAGGGCAGTACCATCTGCGATGACGGGCTTAACTTCTCTGTTCGATATGGGAAGAGGTGATCCCCGTCTCTATAGCCACCATGAATTTTTACCAGTTTAAATTTCTGGTTTAAGTTTTTAAAAACATATTGGAAGGAATTACACCAAAAGCGGCGTTCAAAGAAAGACTCAAGAGCAATTAGTACTACTCAGCTTTGACATTACTGCCTTTACACCTGTAGCCTATCAACGTAATAGTCTTTTACGGCTCTTAAGGAAGATCTCATCTTGAGGCGAGCTTCGCACTTATATGCTTTCAGCGCTTATCTCATCCAAACATAGCTACCCTGCGCTGCACCTAGGCGGCACAACAGGCACACTAGCGGTTTGTCCGACTCGGTCCTCTCGTACTAGAGTCAGGTCCCCTCAAATCTCCTACGCCCACAACAGATAGGGACCGAACTGTCTCACGACGTTCTGAACCCAGCTCGCGTGCCACTTTAATCGGCGAACAGCCGAACCCTTGGGACCTTCTC
>JACQAM010000026.1 GCA_016194975.1 Bacteroidota bacterium | reverse complement strand
TGGCTTGTCGAAAGAACATTCGCATGGCTTGAAAACTTCAGAAGACTCAGTAAGGATTTTGAATATCTCTTGGAAACAAGTCAAGCGATGATTTACCTTGCTTCCATAAAATTATTATTGAATAAATTTTAAACAGTCTCTTAATTCCATGAAAAAAGTCCTCATCACCGGCGGAGCCGGATTCATCGGTTCGCATGTTGTTCGCAGGTTCGTGAATAATTATCCTGATTATCATATTTACAATCTCGATGCACTCACGTATGCCGGCAATCTCGAAAATCTTCGTGACATCGATTCCAAACCGAATTACACTTTTGTAAAAGGAAATATCTGCGACGCGGAATTCATTCAGAAACTTTTTTCGGAAAATGATTTCACTTTTGTGATTCATCTCGCCGCAGAATCACATGTTGATCGGTCCATTTCCAGCCCAATTGAATTTGTAATGACGAATGTTGTTGGCACTGTGAATCTTCTCAACGCCGCCAAACATTCTTGGTTAAATCCCAAATCCCAAATCCCAAATCCCAAATTTTATCATGTAAGTACCGATGAAGTTTATGGCGCTCTCGGAGAGAATGGAATGTTCACCGAAGAAACAAAATACGATCCGCATTCACCTTATTCTGCATCGAAAGCAAGTTCCGATCATTTCGTGCGTGCGTATCACGACACGTACGGATTGCCCGTTGTCATTTCTAATTGTTCCAACAATTATGGCTCGCATCATTTTCCGGAAAAATTAATTCCGCTTGCGATCAATAATATCCGGAACAACAAACCTGTTCCTGTTTATGGAAAAGGCGAGAATGTGCGCGACTGGTTGTGGGTGGAAGATCATGCGCGTGCGATAGATGTAATTCTTCACCAGGGAAAAAATGGTGAAACGTATAACATCGGCGGACATAACGAGTGGAAGAATATTGATCTTATCAAATTACTTTGTAAGATCATGGATAAAAAACTGGATCGTGCTGCTGGAGAATCTGAAAAACTGATCACGTACGTGAAGGATCGCGCGGGACATGATTTGCGTTACGCGATTGATGCGACAAAATTAAAAGATGAATTAGGTTGGATGCCAAGTTTGCAATTCGAAGAAGGTTTGGAAAAAACTGTCGATTGGTATTTGAATAATCAGCAATGGCTGGATCATGTTACTTCCGGCGATTACAAAAAATATTATGACGATCAATACGTAAAGAGGTAAATTCTTCTTTTGCAATTCACCTTTGCGTCTTTATGGGAGCTTTTAATCTCCTGTGAAAAATAAGCCGTACTAATTTTCGGGCATCTCTAAAAACACAGAAATGCAAGGCGGGCAAGCCCGAAAAACCGGAATTTACTATTCGTAAATGAGGATTTTGAGGACGTAGCCCAACGCAGCAGTTCGAAGTTATTAGAGATGCCCTTGCAGCATTACTCTTTCGAGATCGGAACTTCTATCACGATCAGCACACGATCTTTTCCAGTCGGACTTTTCTTTCCTACGCCATAATCTCCCGCAAAAATATCCATACTGCCTTTGAAAACGCTGCGTGTTCCGTCGTCAACAACTTTGAAAGGAACGGAGATCGCGTGAACAGAATCGCGCATGGCAAGTTTTCCCATTGCCACAAAACCAGAATCTGTTTTTGAAACTGAAGTTGATGTGAAAGAAATTTCAGGATGATTGGCTGCGTCGAAAAAATCTGCCGTTTGCAAATGCTCATTCAGTTTAGAAATTCCTGTTTCAATAGTGCTGACTTCCACTTTTGCAGTGATCACCGTTTTTTCCGGCATCATCGGGTCGAATTCAAAAGTTCCACTTAGGTTCCCAATCGTGCCGCTCTTATTTCCTTCCGGCATATCGAAAGAAATCTTTGCATCTTTTGTGTCAACTGTCCATTTCGAAATGATAATTCTGAAAGAGAAAAGTGTGATGCAAAGTGCCGGTATAAGGGAGATGAATATTATTTTCGTGGTTTTCATGTGTGGTAGTTTTATCCGGGATTAAATTAAGCAAATTGCTGTGCAGCCGAAACAAATATCTGATCAATGGAATGTTTTTACCGATGGATGGTAACACCTCGTTTTATTTTTCCACAACCGTTCATAAATCCTTTGCGTCTTCGCGTCTTCGCGTGAAAATTTCCGGCTGGTGAAAGGTACATTTGCCCATGCAGAAAATCAATCTGTGGATCTGTAATCCGTATTTCCCTGCCCGACTTCGTCATTCAGGCGGGCGTACTATCAGTAATCTCCCCCCGATATGTCTTCCATCACCGAAAAATTAAACATCCGAAAAGTCGCTGTTGAACTCGGCATCAATCCGCAACAGGTCGAAACCACCATCGCTCTTCTCGATGAAGGCGCAACAGTTCCGTTTCTTTCGCGTTACAGAAAAGAAGCAACCGGTTCACTCGATGAAGTGCAGATCATGAACGTGCGCGACCGCATGACCGTATTGCGCGAAATGGAAAAACGCCGCGCATTCATTCTCGAAACAATAGAAGAGCAGGGAAAGATGACGGATGAACTGCGCGATAAAATTGTAAAAGCAAATACGATCACAGCACTCGAGGATCTTTATCTTCCTTATAAACCGAAACGCAAAACAAGAGCTACGGCTGCAAGAGAAAAAGGACTCGAGCCGCTCGCGCTGAAAATATTTTCGCAGGTGAATTGCGATATAAAAACTGAAGCTGAAAAATTCATTTCACCCGAGCATGCTATCGCTGATGCGGACGAAGCACTCGATGGCGCACGCGACATTGTCGCCGAAATGATCTCAGAAAATGGTGATGCGCGCGAAGCGCTTCGCAAACTTTTCCGCGAGACCGCGCTCATCCGTTCACGCGTGGTGGCAGGAAAAGATGAAAGCGAAGAAGGTTCAAAGTTCCGTGATTATTTCAAGTGGGACGAAAAACTGATGAGTTGTCCTTCGCACCGCATGCTCGCTATGCGCCGTGGAGAGAATGAAGGAATTCTTTTGCTCGATGTTGCGCCTGACGCGGATATTTCAATTGAATCACTGAATAAGAAATTCATCAAAGGCAAAGGTGAGATAGCTGAGCAAATGAAAGCGGCTGTTGTTGGTGCTTACAAAAGATTATTACAACCTTCACTCGAAACAGAATTCCGTGAATTCACCAAAGAAGATGCCGACAAAAAAGCGATCGATGTATTCGCGCAGAATCTCCGCGAACTTTTACTTGCGTCACCACTTGGACAGAAAACAATTCTTGCACTTGATCCGGGATTCCGCACAGGTTGTAAATTGGTAGTGCTCGATAAGCAGGGAAAATTATTGGAGAACGATGTGATCTATCCGCACAACGGGAACAGAGAACGCACCGAATCAGAGGACACACTTTTCCGTTTGCTGGCGAAACATCACGTAGAGGCAATTTCCATTGGTAACGGAACGGCAGGAAGAGAAACGGAAGAATTTGTTCGCGGAATAAAAGAATTGCCGAAAGAAATTATGATCGTGATGGTAAATGAGAGTGGCGCTTCCATTTATTCGGCGTCTGCAGTTGCGCGCGAAGAATTTCCGGATAAAGACGTAACAGTGCGCGGAGCAGTTTCTATTGGAAGAAGATTGGCTGATCCATTAGCCGAGCTCGTGAAGATCGATCCAAAGTCAATTGGAGTTGGACAATATCAGCACGATGTGGAGCAGAATTTATTGAAGAAAAAATTAGATGAGGTAGTGGAGAGTTGCGTGAATGCAGTGGGTGTGGAATTGAATACAGCCAGTAAACAATTACTTTCCTATGTGGCAGGTATCGGTCCTGCCATTGCGAAAAGTATTGTCGAATACCGTGAAGAACACGGCGCTTTCCGTTCGAGAAAAGATATTCTGAAAGTTCCTCGTCTCGGAGAAAAAGTTTTTGAACAGGCCGCCGGATTTCTGAGAATAAGAAATGCTTCCGATCCGCTCGACAGAAGTGCTGTTCACCCGGAATCGTATCACATCGTGCAGCAGATGGCGAAAGATGTAAATTGCTCAGTGGACGCATTGATGAAAGAAAAAGAATTGCGCAAAAAAATAGAAATAAAAAAATATGTTTCAGAGAATATTGGTTTACCAACGCTCAATGATATTCTTTCTGAACTGGAAAAACCAGGAAGAGATCCGCGTAAAACTTTTGAAACTTTTAAATTCCAGGATGGCGTTAATTCCATGGAAGATCTGAAAGAAGGAATGCGTTTGCCGGGAATTGTAACCAACGTTACCAACTTCGGCGCATTCGTCGATATTGGTGTTCACCAGGACGGGCTCGTGCACATTTCGCAGCTCGCAGATACTTTTGTGGATGATCCGAATAAAATTGTGAAGGTTGCACAGAAAGTGATGGTGACCGTTACGGAAGTTGACATTCCGAGAAAAAGAATTGCGCTTTCTATGAAAGGAGAAGCCGTTGCTAAAAAACAGGAACATAAAATTCCAATTCCTAAATCTTCAAACGCCACTCCACCGAAACAAAAGGATGCTGCAAAAAACTGGCAGGATCAGTTGGCTGCGCTCAAGGGAAAGTTGGGCGGTTAGCAATTGATGAGAATCGTCGTAAGTTTGTTGTATGGAGTACGAAAAATTATTCGAGTCATTTTGGAAAAGAGATGTTCGCTACCTGCTTTGCGGAGGATTAGCAGTGAATATTTATGGTATTCCAAGGATGACTGCAGATATTGATCTGCTCATCGACTTCGACAAGGGAAACATGGAAAAATTTCTCAAGGTCGTTCAATCGATTAACTACAAATCAGTACTTCCATTGCCTTTTGAAAAACTCAGTGATGAAGAGGAGCGCAGTAAACTCAAGACCGAAAAAAATCTGATCGCGTTTTCGTTTTACAATAGTGCATCAGGATTCCTTTCTCTTGATGTTCTTCTTGATTTGCCAATTTCATTTAAAGATCTGTGGGCGCGGAAAGAAGTCCGCAAACTGGATGATTTCAGCGTGAACATAGTCAGCATAGACGACTTGATTCGAATGAAAGAGTTTTCCGGAAGATCGCAGGATAAAGATGATATTATCCTATTGAGCAAATTCAGAAAATGAATAGTAAAGACCATAGCGAAGAAAACATTGGTTTTCATTATACAGTGTCTGAAGATCAGGTGGTGTATTACCGGAATCGAACGGTCAAAGATATTTTTCGTATGAATGAAGCACACGCCAGATTCATTTGGTCATGCCAGACTCCGCAGGAGAGAGAGAGAATGAAATTGCTCAAGGGAAAGTTGGGCGGTTAGCAATTTTCTGTTTTCAGTTAACACGTCGTTTCACAACTGATAATCGAAAACCGACAACTGACAACTGTTTTCGTACCTTCGGACAAATGAGTTTTCTCAGCAGACTTTTCAGTGCAGCAAAACCCGGCGAACCTGTCGATCTCGGCTTGATCGGCGTGGATATGCATTCTCATTTCATTCCCGGAATTGACGATGGCGCGAAGACCATGAAAGATTCGATCGAGATGCTGCGCGCGATGGAAGAACTCGGCTATACTAAAGTGATCACAACACCGCACGTGATGAGCGATTTTTTCCGGAATAGCCAGGAGATCATTTCCACCGGGCTCGAACAAGTGCAGAACGCAGCAGTGAAAGAAGGCCTGGAAATTACGATACGCGCCGCGGCAGAATATTATTTCGATTACGAACTCGAAAAAAAAATTGCGAAGGAAAGATTACTCACACTCGGGAATGATTATTTGCTGTTCGAAGTTTCCTACATGAATCCACCCGACAATCTTGATGCATTTATTTTCAATTTGCAAACCGAAGGATACAAACCCGTGCTTGCGCATCCCGAGCGTTATCCGTTCTGGTTTACAAAATCATTGGAGAAATTTGAAAAACTGAAAGACAAAGGAGTTTTTTTTCAGCTCAACATCAATTCACTCACCGGTCATTATTCCATTGAATCGAAACGCGTGGCGGAACAGATGATAGAAAAAGGATGGTATGAATTTACCGGCAGCGATTGTCATCACATGGGACATATTGAATTGCTGAAAAAAGTGCGGAAGGAAAAAGCGCTGCGCAAATTAGTAGAGAGCGGGAAGTTGCTGAATGGGAGTTTGTGAGAAAAAATTTTCGTTCCCCACTCATAGAATTATTTTAAAAACCAATTGCTCCTGCCGGAACGCTACGACCGGAGGAGCAATGGTGATGGAAATGTGGAATCCCTATCTGCGTTTTTGATATTCAATCGTTATTCGTTTCGCGCTTTGCTTTTTCATTGCCGACTTTGATCGTCGCTTTTACAAAAGCTGTTTGTGTTTCAGGAATTACTTTGTAAGCAACATTTCCTTCGGGAGAGAGGATCGTTGCGCGAACGGTTCCTGTTTTGAAAATATCATTGACGCCTGCGCTCAGAATAACTTTATCATTCATCATGGATTTTGTAATAGAAGCATCTACTGCGCCGGTTGATTGTGTGGCAATGATCCCGTCTGATGCAGGAGAAACATAATATCCATCAACAATTAAATTGAAATTCGCAGGAAGTGTAACAAGCATCGTTGCCTGTCCTACAAATTTTCTGTTGCGTGAGTTGATATTCATTCCGTAGATCTCCGTCTGGAAATGCGACCAGGTCCATGTTGCAGAAGTCTGGAGCGCAATTTTATTTCCAACCGGGATGAGGCATTTGATTCCTGCAGATGCATTGTGTGAGTTGGAAATATTTTCCGGCATGCGCACATTCAATCCATTTGCATCTACCATCGTTACATCCTGGATCCCATTGTGTTTTTCATTCAGTTCGCCTGTGAGTTCGAGCACCTGGAACATTTTCAGAGAAACTTTTGCCGTGTTGCCGATCTCTGGTTTCAGGTTCGGATTTCCTGCAACGTACGTGTACTGGTTGGTGTAATGTCCGAACGGATCGAGTTGTGTCATAGTAGGACGCGTGATGCTCTGGAAATATTTGAAACTGATGGAACCGTTTTTTCCGAACGTGCGCGATGCATTCACAGAGGGAAACAACTGGAGATTGTCAACCTGGAATTTGTGATCGGTGATCAGGGAATTTCCTGTTGTGTGTACTTGTTCTGCATCAAGCCCGGCAGCGAATTGTGTTTTACCGAGATCGAGGTACGTGTTCAGGTAAATAGAACCGATCGCTTCATGCAATTTGAATTGATTCATATTTCCATTTGCATTCACCCATTCACCGTTGCTGAGATTCTGCATGGAAAGTGTATTGAGATTATCGTAAGCGATATGGTTGTAACCTGCAACGGTGATCAGTTTTTTCGTCCACACCTGTGTCATTTCAAAAGTTGCATTGTGAATTCCTATGTCATTCGCAGAAGAGTAGCGGTGAAATCCGGGTGTGGCTTCAATGTGTGTTCCGCCTTCAGCGCCTGCGAAAGGAAAAGTTTCATTCCACAAACTCTTGTTATGATCGATCGCATATTTTGCAGTGAGGATGGTTCCTGTTGCGCGGATGGTTTGATCGATGTGCACGGTCGCGCTCGCGTCCTGTTGTTCCGTGTGCGTACTGTATGCGTCCGGGAAAATAAAAGTAGTATCGAGCCCGTCGAAAGAATATTTGCTCACATCAGTTACGTTTGCGTCGCTCTTCAATTGTGTTCCGTTGAGTTCGATTCCTGCAGCGAATCCTTTCGCTCCTTTATATTCTGTACCGAAGATCGCCTCCTCCGTTACAGGTTTGTCTTTAGTGATGCTTTCATTTTCGAAGCGGAGATTCGTTCCATCCATCGGGAGTATGCGACTCATGAAATCCTTTTCTACTGAACTATTATCGGCGCGTTCGAAGGAACCATAAACCTGCACTTTAGATGAGTTGTAATTTAACACAACCCCCTGGTCGTTCTTCGTTACCTGGCCGAAAGTGGTGTTGCTGTTCACTTCGCCATACAAGCCCAGCTTCTCGCCGGTAAGCGTAACCAAATTCACCACCGGCAGGCCGCTTTCACTTTTATTTCTTTTCGGATCGCGGTTGATGATGATGGAAGCAACTTCTTTCATAGGAATAGCGCGGAGTGCGCCATCCATCTGAGCAGCGCTCACGTCGAGATCTTTTCCGTCTTTCTGCAATTCGAAGAGCGTACTTCCGTCGAGTGTGAGGCGGCCCTGCTCATCCTGCGAAATTCCGGGAGCAACTTTAAGGATGTCGAGCGTGGTGCCGCCGATCTTCGCATTCGTTCCTTCAAAGGTGAGCACCATCATGCCGTTGAGTTCAGCGAGAAATGGAAGGCCATTATCATTTTCGATAATTCCTTTTGAAATTCCGCGTGCCATTCCGGGAATATCGAGATCAGCATTCGCTCCGTCTTCAATATCCACATTCTTTACAACAGATTTGAATCCTGCATTGTCAACTTCAAGAAGAAGGCGGCCGGGAGCGATGTTGTCGAAAGAATATTTCCCATTGACATCGGTGAGCAGGACCTTTACGAGAGAAGAATCTTTCGCATTGAAAAGTTCTACTGTTGCTGATGCCACCGGGTGATTCATTTCGTCGGTGATCTTTCCGGCGATGCTGCCGTTGGCTGTTGCGAGTTTACCTGCGAGCACTGCTCCTGCAAGGCAAATCATGTTTTTGGTGTAGCGTTTCATTTTTTCTGGTTTTAGTTGGTTTATTTTTTCTGCGGAATTTTTTTGTCCGCGGTCGTGATCTTAATGCCATGATTCTGCCAAAGCCACTCCGGATACAGGTGCGAGTTCTAAAAATCCGTTAATAAAATGATGAAGTAGTGCATATGCCGTATAGCGCCAGGGCCTCCACTCGGGGAACGAATTGCCCCGAGTACTTGGGGTGCAGATATGCGAATACGTTATTGGTTAGGAGTTATCGGTTGTTGCATACTGTATACTGCCTTCTGCTCATTATAACTCATAACTCACAACCCATAACCAACAACGTTTTTTCCTATTTTTACTCCGCATCAAAAATTCCCTATGCCTCGCATTCTTATTATTGACGACGAAAAAAGTATCCGCAGAACTTTGCGCGAGATCCTTGAATACGAAAATTTCAAAGTTGATGAAGCGGCTGACGGGCTCGAAGGACTTGCCATCGTTCAGAAAGAAAAATTCGACATCATTCTCTGCGATATTAAAATGCCGAAGATGGATGGAATGGAAGCGCTCGATAAATTCATGGAAGTGGCTTCTGATGTTCCGGTGATCATGATCTCCGGCCATGGGAATATTGAAACTGCAGTGGAAGCCGTGAAAAAAGGAGCGTATGATTTTATTCAGAAACCGCTCGACCTGAATCGTCTTCTTGTAACGGTGCGCAACGCGCTCGATAAATCGAAATTAGTTACCGAAACAAAAACGCTGAAAAAAAGGATCACCAAAACTTTCGACATGATCGGCCAATCCGATTCCATTGTGAAAGTCAAAGAGATGATCGACAAAGTTGCGCCTACGGATGCGCGTGTGCTCATTACGGGTGAGAACGGAACAGGAAAAGAATTGGTCGCAAGATGGCTGCATGAAAAAAGTAATCGCGCTGCAGCTCCTTTAATAGAAGTGAATTGTGCGGCTATTCCTTCCGAGCTCATCGAATCGGAATTGTTCGGCCATGAGAAAGGTGCTTTCACTTCGGCGGTGGCGCAGCGTAAAGGAAAATTCGAGCTCGCAGAAGGAGGAACTATTTTTCTGGATGAGATCGGTGATATGAGTCTGAGTGCGCAGGCGAAAGTGTTGCGTGCTTTGCAGGAAAATAAAATTACACGCGTAGGAGGCGACAAAGAAATAAAAGTGAATGTGCGTGTGCTTGCTGCGACGAACAAAGATCTGAAGAAAGAAATTCTCAAAGGAAATTTCCGCGAGGATCTGTATCATCGCCTCAGTGTGATCCTCATTCATGTTCCGTCATTGAACGAACGCAAGGAAGATATTCCATTGCTTGCTGATCATTTTCTGAAAAACATTTGTGAAGAACATGGCATGACGCAGAAAGAAATTTCGAAAGAAGCTTTAAAAGAATTGCAAAAACTTCCATGGACAGGAAACATCCGGGAATTCAGAAATGTGATTGAGCGACTGATTATTTTGTGTGATAGGACGATCACGGATAAAGATGTGATTGCTTACGCGAAGCCGAAGGAGTAGCCGCGATAAAACAACGTACACTTAACTACCTGAACTCACTGACCACTTTTGAAAATCTAAATTTAAAAACCTTCCAGGTAATGAAACAAACTTTCGCACTACTTGTTTTAGCGCTGCTCGTCTCTTCTGGTATTTCCGCGCAATCTACTTTCATTTCCACAAATTACGCATTGAACGGAGATACTTTCTATCTGACCACGGCGCAACCGTCGAGTTTGAATTTCGATACGACGAACGCGCCCTGCAACTGGAATTATGCATCGCTCACCGGAATTTCACAGCGAAGACTGGTGTATCGCCCTTCGAATCAGACCGGATTTACTCCTATTCAGTGGCCTTACATTTTCAATTCCTCGAATGTAAATAGAACTTCTACCGATGGACATACCACTGCAATCGGAAATTTTCAGAAAACAAATCCGAATGATTTTTATTTGCTCAATGCGGGAGCGCTGCAACAAAAAGCATCTTCATTTAATATTGTGATCAACAGTTCTTCCTTAGCAATAAAAAATGTTTACGCAACTGCCGATGTGATTTACAAGTTTCCTTTGAATTATTTAAATGCCGATTCTTCGGATGGATCTTACACGACAAACATTCCGAATTATTATTATCAGAATACACAAATGCATAGAGTGAATCATGTGGATGGATGGGGAACTGTAATCACGCCTTATGGAACATTTTCAAATGCGTTGCGGATAATTTCTGATTTGACTCAGCGCGACAGCATCATCATTAATGACACATTGCTTCCGATCATCACAACTATTTCCAGAGAATTAAAATGGATGGATCCTTCAAAAAAATATCCTTTACTCGTGGTCAAACAAAATAAAGTTGGAAATAATTATGTGACACAAAGCGTAGAATATTTTGACAACCAACAATATTTTCAACCTGCTGCGCATTTTGTTTGGGTGCCGTATTTTCCGGTTGTCGGTGACACAGTCCAATTTCAAAATTTGAGTACAAACAGTATTTCCTATCACTGGGATTTTGGCGATCCGGCAAGTGGGAATCAGGATACTTCGACTGCAATTAATCCAAGCCATATTTTTAATGCGCAAGGTTTTTATCGCGTTTGTTTAATTGCGTACAATGGACCACTTTCCGATTCGGTGTGCGACACTGTTACAATTCAAACTCCGACAAGTGTAAATGCGATGCAAGAATTGACATTTAGAATTTTTCCGAATCCGACAGCTTCCCTGATTACCATTTCTTCAAACGATGCAATTTCATCAGTGGAAATTTTTGACGATCAGGGAAAATGTTTGGAGAGAAGACTTTTAAATAAATCCACAACTCATTTTGAAATGGATTTTTCATCTTATGCAAAAGGAAAATATTTCATCCGGGTGAATACCATTTCCGGTTCACAGACACAGATGGTCATTCACAACTAAAGAATATGAAAAAAGTTCACTGGAGATAAAATTATCTGTTACAATCCTGAATTCATGGCACGCATCTCTTCCTTCGAACAGTATCAAAGCGAATACAAAAGATCAATAGAAGATCCTGAAAATTTCTGGGCAGAGATCGCTTCTGAATTTTCATGGAGAAAAAAATGGGATAAAGTTTTAGAATGGAATTTCACCGAACCGAAAATAAAATGGTTTATCGGCGGAAAACTGAACATCACTGAAAATTGCATTGATCGTCATTTAAAAGATCGCGGCGATCAAACCGCCATCATCTGGGAACCGAACGACGCTAAGGAAGCGGGAAGAAAAATTTCCTACAAAGAATTGCACGCAGAAGTTTGTCGATTTGCGAATGTGCTGAAAAAAAACGGGGCGAAGAAAGGCGACCGCATTTGTATTTATATGCCAATGATTCCGGAACTCGCCGTTGCTGTTCTCGCCTGCGCGCGCATAGGCGCGATACATTCCGTAGTGTTCGGCGGATTTTCTTTCAATTCACTCGCCGACAGAATTCACGATGCGGAATGCAATATTGTGGTGACAGCCGATGGCGCTTATCGCGGCGCGAAAGATATTCCACTGAAGTCTGTTATCGATGAAGCGCTGCAAACATGTCCGTCAGTAAAAAAAGTGATCGTTGTAAAACGAACAGGAATTGAAATTAAAATGGAGAATGGAAGAGACGTTTGGCTGATTGAAGAATTGAAAACTGTTTCTGCAGAATGTGAAGCGGAAGTAATGGATGCAGAAGATATGCTTTTCATTCTTTACACTTCCGGTTCTACAGGAAAACCAAAAGGAGTGGTGCATACCTGCGGAGGATACATGGTGTACACGAAATATACTTTTGAAAATGTTTTTCAATACAACCCCGGAAATATTTTCTGGTGTACTGCCGACGTCGGTTGGATCACCGGGCATTCTTATCTCGTGTACGGGCCACTGCTCGCGGGCGCGACCACGCTCATGTTCGAAGGCATTCCTACTTTTCCGGATGCAGGAAGATTCTGGAGTGTGATCGATAAATACAAAGTGAATATTTTTTACACAGCACCTACTGCGATACGTTCGCTTGAAGCGATGGGACTTGATTTTGTGAAACCCTACAAGCTTGATTCACTTCGTGTGCTTGGAACGGTTGGCGAACCGATTAATGTGGAAGCGTGGAATTGGTACAACGAAAATATCGGGAAAGAAAAATGCCCGATCGTAGATACGTGGTGGCAAACGGAAACAGGCGGAATATTAATTTCTCCATTGGCGGGAATTACAAAAACAAAACCAGGATTCGCTACACTTCCTCTTCCGGGAATTCAACCCGTGCTGGTGGATGAACAGGGAAATGAATTGAAAGGAAATAATGTAGAAGGAAGATTGTGCATGAAATTTCCGTGGCCCGCGATCATCAGAACCACATTCAATAATCACGAACGTTGTCGCACTGCATATTTCGACACGTTCAAAAATTTATATTTCACCGGCGACGGATGCAGAAGAGATGAAGATGGGTACTACAGAATTACCGGACGCGTTGATGATGTGATAAAAGTTTCGGGACATTTATTGGGAACAGCGGAAATTGAAAACGCAATTAATCTTCATCCCGATATTGTGGAGAGTGCCGTAGTTGGTTTTCCTCACGAAATAAAAGGATGGGGCATTTATGCTTTTTGTATCGAGGATCACGGAAGAACAGATACAGAAGAATTGAAAAAGGAAATTATTGAAACAGTGGTAAAAAATATGGGGCCGATAGCGAAGCCGGATAAAATTCAAATCGTGAAAGGTCTTCCGAAAACCAGGAGCGGAAAAATCATGCGGAGAATTCTCCGGAAAATTGCAGAAGGAGACATGCAACATGTTGGTGATACTTCAACGCTGCTCGATCCTTCGGTGGTGGATGATATTGTGAAGGGGAGTGTGAAATGATCCTGCTTTGACATCTGCATCCTTCTGTCTATATTTCAGTAATGAAAATTTTTTCCCCCTCTTTCATTTTTCTCTTTACAATTTCTGCCTTTTCCCAGTATCAGAATCTGCTCTTCAGGAAAATTACAGTTGAGGACGGGCTGTCGCAGTCAAAGAATCTCGAACGCCTGAAGAAACAAAATCCGGGAGAAGCTGAAGGATCTTAAATTACATAAATGAACCAGGACCGCCAGCTTGAACTTGCCATTGTAGAAAACCTCCGGCTCAAATCGAAGATACTTGTTGGAATATTCTTTTTTATCCTGCTCGGGCAGTTCGTCATTATGCTGTATCTTTTTTTCAAAACGGATCTTATCTTCAGGGCCATCCCGGGAAAAGCAATTGTGGTCGGGCCGTTGTTCCTCATCACCATTATTGCCAGCGAACTTTTTTTCGAACGCCGGCTAAAAAAATTTCAGAGGAACGAAAAAGGAATTCCGCGATGGCTTCCGTATTTCGTGGTGATGATCGAATGCAGTTTTCCAACGACGTTCATTCTCATCGCAAATTCATTTCTCCTTAATTCGGATTTTATTTCTCCACAGCAACTCATTACTTCTCCGCCACTGCTCATGTACATCATCATGATCATTCTTTCTTCACTCACGCTCGATCTCCGGATCTCGGTTTTCTCCGGGCTCGTTGCAGGAGGAGAATATCTTCTGGTCTCGCTTCATGTGCTGCGGCCGTCGGCGAATGCGAGCACGCTCGATCATGTGAATGTGATATTCCGGAGCGCACTTATCTTTTTGTGTGGGATGATCGCCGGGCTCATTTCAAAAAAAATACGCGATGCCGTGCAGAATTCAGTGCGGGATAAAAATACACTCATCCATAAACTCGATCACCTTGTGTCGGAAAAAACAAAAGAAGTGACTTTGAAAAATGATTTGCTCGAATTGAAACAGAAAGAGATCATCGACAGTATTCATTATGCGAAACGCATACAGGATTCACATTTGCCGACAGAGAAATATATTCAGAAAAAATTAAACGATTGAAATTTAAACAGCCTCTAAAACCCAAACCATGAAAAACAAATTAATTTATCTCCCGGCCATTCTCATTGTTTTACTCCCCCTTTTTTATTGCGGCACTTCAGGCAACAATGAAAAAGAATTCGCCGCAATCAATATTGGATTGAAAAATGCGAATAACAATATTACCATTGTCAATGACCAACTGTATGCGAACTTCGAAAAAGCTAAATTGAACGATGAATTAAAAAATGGAAAAATTTATGCAGATGCAATGAGAATAAGAGCATGGTCGAAACAAGTGTATTCTTTTATTGAAAACGAAGAAAAAAAAATTTCCCTTTCAGACGCAGATATTGCCGATCTCAAAAAGCAGGTAAACGATTACCGTAGTAATATTATGAATATCACAAGCCATTCAATCACTATTGGTTTGAATACGGATAGTGCGGAATACAACGGAGATGCAGATGGCATTAAAGACTTTCAGAGCAATAACAATATCGAAGGTACTGCGGCTATGTTAGCATTGATTAAACAAAGTATCGCCGGAATTGAATTCAATGCACTGAATCATTTATTCATGCAAATTAATATTTCTGATTTTAAATTCGACTCACTTGCAGCGGTTGTGATCCCCGAAAAAAATGTTGTGAACGCAGGAGAAGACGTGAAAGCAGAAATTTTTGTTTCGGCAACCAACACCACTTCAAATCCCCTGATGTGGCTTTGCAATATTGATCCCAACTCCGGAAGGCCGACGAGCGACATTGATTCCACGAGCATAAAAGTGAATCGGGGAGTGGGTCATTTAACTTTGAAAGCAACAGGCGCCGGCAAGCAAAATGTAACCGGATTAGTGAGAGTAAAAGCGCCGGACTACACATGGCGGAATTTTCCATTCAGTTTTTTCTATGAAGTGAATAAGTAGATGAGTGGAAAATTTCTGTGAACGTAACTTCTATTGCCGCACCACACGTTCTGCGAAAGTTCCTTTTTCATTCGTGACTTTCACAAAATAAATTCCGGTAGAAACATCTTCAAGATGAAGGGTGATGCGTGATTCTCCGTGTGAAGAAACTGTTTCAATTATTTTTCCTGTAACATCATTCACCGTGATCACCGATTCCATTCCTGCGAATGATGGCTCATCGATGAAATAAATTCCTGTCGTTGGATTCGGATAAGCGCTGAAACCGTTCTGTGTGTATTCTTCAACGCCGGTCGCGATGTGGAAATATCCATCGGTGCATGTTACCGGGAATAAAACTTCATTGTAATTGATGAGCGTAACATTGGTGTACCAGCAAACAAATGAACTTGTAGGTGTAGAACCAACTCTGAAATGAAGCCGCGCAATTTCTCCCTGTCCTGAAATATTCTGATGATCCGTTCTGCAAATTGCGCATTCAATGGTTTGGGTTGCAGGAAAATTTTTCAGAATGTGAATTTCATAACCCGAAGGCGCCATCCAGGAATTTGTAAAATCAAACCAGAGTGAATTCGGAACAATGCTGTCGTTATTGTAAGCGATGGTGAATGCAATTCCATAAACATTCGAAACAGGGGTTGTTGAATTGCCAAGCATGATCCCGATGCTGACCGTGTCGCCAACATTCGGAATATATTGCGGAACGGTGAAGTAAAGAGGAACAGATGCAGACTGCGTTGAATCGGGCGCAACATATCTTGCAGGATGAGTGAGTCCGTAATTCTGAATGATGGCTGTCGTGTCGCTGTAACCGATTATTCCATCGCCGTCGCAATCTGCATTCACAATATCAGTTCCGTTTGCGAATAGAATTTCTCTCACAATGTTCGGTTGAGCAGTATAATTTATTGAAGCATTCGTGCGCGGATTTACCGTATAACCGAATGCAATTCCTACAGCGAGCAAATCGAGATTATCGTCAATGAGATCACGGTTCGCATCACCCGGCCATACATCGATCATCGCCGGTGTGCAATCCTGGAATGTCCACCCGGAATTATTTCCTGCGTCGGAACTATAATAGCCGGCATAGAATACTGCGCCACCAGTTGCAGCAATTCCACGCAACACAAGATAATCGCTGCATAATGTGTCGGTGGATTTGGAAATTGTTGCAGTGGTAAATCCATCCGCAGTTTCAATTCCTATCATTGCAGATGCCTGGCCCGAAGTAAGCATGTTTCCGCGAAGCGTGATCGTGCTTCCGCTGGTGATCGCAACATTGTAACCCGGGTTGTCGAGAAATAAAGTATCGAAAGTAAAATCATTATGAATGGATGTCATTTTCAGAAATCTTGCAAAACGAATGGTATCTGTTCCCGAAACATCCACATCATTGATGAAAGTGACGATATTATATTTGTTGTTGACTCCTGCTTCGAAATGATTTCCTGTGAGAGTGATATTTGAAGAGTCTGCATCGAGAATTCCAGCTGTGTCATTCGCGATCACAAAATTCTGAGCGTAAATGAAAGATGAATCGAGCAGAAGTTCGCGCACGCCGCCCTTGCTCGTGAGCGTACCCGCGTTGATTATTTTTCCGGCTGTTTTCAGAATTCCTTTTTCAACCGAAAGTTCTGTTGCACTCAGATCTCCGGTCAGTGTCCACATTCCGCCGAGTCCGCTGAATTTTGCGTAACCGATCGTTTGATTGTTTGTGTTGATGATATTTCCGGGAACCACAGAACGGAAAATGATTGTGCTGTGATCAACAGTTACGTTTGTGTCAATGATGAAAGACCCGAAACAGCGCAAAAGATTTCCGTTTCCGGCATCAATCATCGATGGAAATCCGGATGATCCTGTCCAGTCCATGCTTCTGCAATAAGCATAAGAAATATTTATTTTCACAGTATCTGTATTTCCTGTAAATGAATTCGCATCGAAAAAAATATCGTTCAGCGGATTCGGTACACAAATTCCGGGCGCACCACCACTGCTTGTTGACCAATGATTCGGATCGTTCCAGTTTCCTGTTCCACCGATCCAGTAAAGCGGCCCGCCCGGAGGAGGAGTAATGTTCCATCCTGAAACGTTTGCGATCGCAACAGTATTCAGCGCGAGAAAATTTGCATTGCCGATTCCGTTTATGTCTTCCATGATGATATCGCTTATATGAACTCCTGCGGACGCGCTTGTGAATGTGGCTGCACTTCCTTCGATGGATGAAGACAACATCACCGGAGCATCGCAGGAAGAAATTATGGTGAGATCGTTATTCACCGTTTCGTTTCCTCCCGATTGAATAGTGATCTCTGTTCCGTGTGGATCAAAAAATAACGTGTCGAAAATATTACTTCCTTCTATGGAACATTGCCCGTTGAAATTCACTTTGCCGAATGAAGAATTAGCCATTAATGTTCCACCGCCCGGAAAATTCACCAATGGAAAATGGGAAGAAGTGTTATCCGAGAAATAAGAAGTGCTAACCGAAGCCGGTGAAGAAATTATTGTTCCCGGTTGTGAGAATGTGCAATAAGGAGTTTGTAATTGCGATCCCCCGAGCGAAATACTGTCGGCCTCGAAATCGAAAATGAATGCGTTGATGTTATGCTGATTGGAATAAAATGATCCGTTGTCAATGAGAATCGATGCAACAGAAACAAGATCGCTGTTGAGCGACCAGCTTCCATCACCCACAAAATAAAGATTACCGTAAGTATGATTCGGAACATCAACGGCAGCAACAGAATCACTGCGGAAAAATATTTCTCCTGGAAATTCTGTCGCAAGATTTGAAACAGAAAAATCCCTGTAAGCATGCAGGCGCGTTGCGCTGTGCGCGAATATTCCCGGAGAATTTGTCCAGTGAAGATTATTGCAGAATGAATTAGGCAATGTGGCGAAAACTGTATCTGAAGAAGAAAGAGCAGAATTATTATCGAAGAAAATATCATCAGCCGGAGTTGGAGGACATTCGCCCGCTTGTCCACCGCTCGTCGAAGACCAGTGTGCGGTATCGTTCCATGCCCCGCTTCCATTCACCCAAAAAAGATTTCTTGATACGAGCGGCGAGAGGAGTGTCCATCCTGTACAATTTCCATTGGTAAAACAATTAGTGGCGATGAAATTTGCGCCGCCGGCCGCCGAAACATCATCGAGTACAACATCATCGAGATACAATGAACCGGTGGACTTGTAAACTGAACTTCCTGCACCGCCGAAAATTGAATTCACCGAATAGCAGGAACCCGAAGCTGAAATAGTGTCGATGATAGAAAGTTGAATGCCGGAATTCAGAATTATTGAAGTGCCGGGATTAATAAGAAAGAAACGGCGGAATGTGTTGCTTGAAGCAATGCTGCATCCGCGATCGAAAATTGCTTCTTCAAATTGATTGCTGTTGTAAATAGCGACGTTCGATGTAAAGGTTACTTTATTGTAATGACGATTGTCGCCGTAAAATTCTCCGCCGGTGTAAAGAATGGTTGCGCTGTCGGGATCCAATGACCATGGAGGTGAAATGAAATTGAAATGATTCATCGAAATAAAAGAAGTATCGAGCCGGACAATAGCATGATTGTTTGTCCAGAAACAAATTTCATTTACATAAACGGGAAAACCATTCGTCCTGAAAGTTCCGTTTGAAAAATTCAGCGTATTAATGTGAAGTGAATCGAGGAGTTCCCAGCTTGCAGCGGTATCGCCTCCGAAAACCATATCTGAAATAAAATTTCCTGCTGTCCGTATGGTATTTCCTGCATTCATTCCTTCGAAACGAAGATCGCCCGTGAACGCCCACGTCATTCCGGAATCCAGTTGCAGCGATCCATAGATCTTCAGAATTTCATTTGAATTCTGTGTGCGGTTCATGAACACAGGAAAATCCTGGACGTTTTCCCATTTCATAGTATAACAATACGCGATCGCAGAATCGGCATAAACGGTATCGTTCGGTTGCGAAAAAGAAAGTGAATCGAATATTACGGTGTCGTTGGGAGTCGGAACATGATTGTGGTACAGTTGCCCGCCGCTCGACACGGCCCAGTGCGTTACGTAATCACTCCAGTTGCCGGTGCCGCCCACCCAATAATAATTATCGGCAGGCAGGCGGATCATGGAGGAGAGGATGATTGCGGAAAAGAAGATGAACTTTTTCATGGCGATTTTGTTTGATACAAAAAAACTTCATCGGCGATCGTGAATCAAACCACCGGAATTCATTTCTATACCAATCAAGATGGAGTTATGGTGAAAAAACTGCTTTTTTCATTGGGGAAATCAATCCGGCACCATCCTGTCAAGCGCTTTCGCAAAGATTCTTTAAGAAGAACCTGTCAAGCGGAAGTGCACTAATACTAATGTTCTGATGATGAACAGTGTGAATAAGAATAAAGAGTACAATCCAGCGCATTTTAGTATCATTGAAAAAAATCGCATCATGAATTCCATTCCACATTTCAAAAACAGTTTTCTCACGGGCATCACGAAGCTTGAAGAAGAAATTTCGAAATTCCATAATGAAAATGATCCCTGGAAAATTTCAGGCGATGTTTCCAATTCAGCGGGCAATCTCGCGCTGCATCTCATCGGTAACCTGAATCATTTCCTGGGTGCGCAACTCGGGCACACGGGCTACGTGCGTGAGCGCGAAAAGGAATTCAGCGAAAAAAACATTCCGCCACAAAAAATAATTCAAATGCTCCGCGATACGCACGCGATGACCGAAAAAGTTTTTGATGGAATGAAAGATGACGATCTGCAGAAAAATTATCCGCTCGAAACTTTCGGCGGAAAGAAAACAACTCTCGAAGTTTTACTTATTCTTATTGCACATTTTCAATATCATCTCGGGCAGATAAATTATTTACGAAGAATGGTTTCGCCCGTGGCAATGTGAATAACAAAAAATATTTTTGATCAGCGGATAATCACGATCTTCCGGTTCTGATTCATCTTCGCATTACTGATGTTGAGATTGTAACATCCCGCAGGAAGATTACTCACATCAAGCCTGAATTCATTCGCATTTATTTTTTGCTGCAATACAATATTCCCCGGAAGATCCGTGATGCGCAGCACTCCCTCGGTATTTTCTCCCAATGAAATATTGATAAAATCGCCTGACGGATTCGGCCACACTTTTATTTTCACTACATCATGCTCCATAATTCCGGTAGCAGTTTCGGTCATACTCACCACGGTAAGATATTGCATTAAAGTTGAAGCTGCTGCTGAACTCATCCGGTGCGATGCAGAAGAATCACAATACATACTTACACAACCATTTGCATCTGTTACGGTAAGACAAATTACATGGTGACAAGCGTAAGCGTAATTGTGTTGAGGAGTTGCAATGGTGGAAGTAGTGGTATCACCGAAATCCCAGAGATAAGTGAATGGCGGCTGTCCGCTTGCATTCCCATACGCATACCACTGCAGAAGATTGGAAGAATCCTGCTGTAGATTGAAAGATGCATAGCATGATGCAGGCCCGCCCGGATTAACTACAGTTCTCGCAGTATCGGTACATGCATTCACCACATCATTCATAATAAGTGTGATCGTGTAGGTGCCTGCGATTGCATAATTATGCGAAGCAGGATTGATCATCGTGGAAGAATTGCTATCGCCGAAATCCCATTGGAAATTTACATTTGCCGCGCTGTCATTGGAAGTGTTGTTAAGAAAAACGGTAAGGCCACTCACATTCGAGGAAAAATTTGCCACGCAGGAATCCGGGCATGCCACGTGCACATTCGCCGTTGCAGCACAACCGATCGCATCGGTAACTGTAAGTAAATAATCTCCTGCGCAAACAGAAGTGAGTGTTGGCGCAGTTGCAGAATTTGACCAGAGATAAGTGTAACCGGCGTTTCCTCCGCTCGCGTTTCCGCTCATGGTGCCATCACACGTTGCGCATGCGCTCGCTGCAGTGGAAGTTGCAGAAACAGAAAGATTATTACATCCTGCCGTAACTGTAACCGGTGAAGAATAAGTATTGGTGCAGGTTTGATTCAAACTGTCCGTTATAGTAAGCGAAACGGTGTACGTGCCGGCCGTATTATAAAAATGAGACGGATTCTGCAATGAAGAATTACCCGCATCGCCGAAATCCCAGTTATAAACAGGAAGTGCGGCGCCCGAAGAAGTATTGGTGAAACTTACCGATGCGGAATTCACGGTGAATGTAAATCCGGCTACACATTGCGCATGTGCGAAAGAGGTGAGTGCGACGGTGGAGAAAAGTAAAAACATTTTTTTCATGACGATAAGTTTAAGGAAATGAAATATTATTTTTTTGAATGATCAATGATTAAAATTAATAAGATGAAGTTACTGCTAAAAAGCGCTCAGGATAATGACGATGCTCATTATTAACGTTTCAATTTATTTTAAGGTTAAATGGAATTCACACAAAGAGAGGCCGGGTGTTACACCCGGCACCATTCGATCACTTTTTCTTCACCTTTTTCTTTTCGAACTTAATGATCGGTTCCTGTCCGACGACTTCCATTTTCACTTTTGTCAATCCTTTCGAATAAAAACCAAGTTTTTTTGCAGCTGCAGGTGTGAGATCAATGGAGCGAGTAGATTTTTTTGGGAGACGATCCGTTATTTTCACGATCACTACAGAATCATTCGAGAGGTTTGTCACTTTTACCAGCGTACCGAATGGAAGTGTTTTGTGCGCTGCCGTCAATTCATTCGGATGAAAGATCTGCCCACTTGCCGTCATTCTTCCGTTCCATTTATTTCCGTACCAGCTTGCAATGCCGGTGTCGGGCGGATATTGCGAAAAGAGTTTTGTATTTTCTCCTTCGTGAAAATCGGAAGGAAGAACTTTTGCAGAATCAGTTTTAGAAGAAACATTGATCGAATCTGCTGCGTAAACAGAATCATGCTGAGCCGCAAGTAAAACCGGGCTCAGGAATAAAAAAATAAAAAACAGGCAACGCATGGCGTAAGTTACAGTCTCTTTACTGATAATTCTGCATTATGAATAAACGGTAAGGGAAAGTTTAAAAATTCTTTGCGTCTTTGCGCCTTCGCGGTGAAATAGAAAAATCGAGTGAGAACCGCTAAGGCGTTAAGTGTAATCGAGAAAGAACAAACAAACTCAATAGATAAACAAATATGCCAATTATTTCAAACGCAATTGTAAGATACGCGCAACAGGGTTATCTTCGTCTTTGATTCTCCCGCATGCCTGAGAAAGTAGTCATCATTCCAACGTACAACGAAAAAGAGAACATCGAAAAGATGATCCGCAAAGTGATGTCGCTCAATGGCGATTATCATTTGCTCATTGTGGATGATGGTTCGCCCGATGGTACTGCAGCGATCGTGAAGCAATTGATGAATGAATTTTCCGGAAGAGTTTTCATTGAGGAAAGAAAAGGTAAACTCGGGCTCGGCACTGCATACATTCATGGTTTCCGCTGGGCAATGCAAAAAAAATATGATTTTATTTTTGAAATGGATTGCGATTTTTCCCATAATCCCGATGATCTGAACCGTTTGCATGATGCGTGTGCAAAACAGGGTGGCGATGTAGCGGTGGGATCGCGTTATGTGAAAGGAGGAAAAGTGCAGAACTGGCCGATGAATCGTTTGCTGCTTTCTTATTTCGCTTCGCTGTATGTGCGCATGGTGCTCTGGTTTGGTGTGCACGATACGACTGCAGGATTTAAATGTTACCGCAGAAAAGTTTTAGAAACCATCGATCTCGATAAAATAAAATTTGTGGGTTATGCTTTCCAGATCGAAATGAAATACACCGTATGGAAACTCGGATTTAAAATAAAAGAAGTTCCCATTGTTTTCACCGATCGCACGGAAGGCGTTTCCAAAATGAGTTCCGGAATTTTCAAAGAAGCATTCTGGGGCGTTTGGAAAATGAGATTCAAAAAAATTTCTGCGGTAGTGCCTTCGTGAAAACCATTCCTGTTCTTTTTACGTAAATAAGCAAAACCTTCATGAGAAAACTCCTCCTGATCTTCTCCATTTTATTTTTCACCAACACGCACGCTCAATCGTGTAGTGCGGGTTGTACGCGTAATCCTCATTTTCTTCCTGCGCGCCCCTATGGGACAGAATATTATTTTCATCCACGAATCGGTTCTTTATTTGCGTTCAGTGATTTTCAATTTCATTCTTATCAATTCAATGCAATATTTTTTTTACCAATGAATATTCGCCCTTATCAGTATTCCATTCCAACTGCAAATGTTTTCTGCCGTATGGAAAATTATTCCGGGAATCATTTGCCATTTACGTTCAGCATTCACGCGGGCATTTACCGCGAAGAAAAATACTGACGCTCATCAGTTGCGCTGTGCCTGACAATTCTCCGACATCGCAGGGAATTATCACTTGTACTTTTACAGAACAAAATTCTCCTCCAGAGAGGTGCTGCACGCAATGACAAAATTATTCCGGTTATTTATTTTTCTTTTCTGCATCGTCATTTTTTCATTCGGAAAATCGTCGCAAAAAAATATCGACAACGCGCAGGAAAAACATTTAAAAAATTTGCGTCAACTTACTTTTGGCGGCGATAATGCAGAAGCCTACTGGAGTCCCGATGGAAAATCACTCACCTTCCAGTCGAATTATAAAAAGTGGGGACTCTCCTGCGATCAGATCTTCCTGATGAAAATAAAAGAGGCGAAAGATTCTTCGTACATGCCCACACACATCAGCAACGGAGACGGGCGCACCACGTGCTCATACTTCATGCCCGACGGGAAACATATTTTATTTGCATCCACTTTTAAATCGGGGAAAGATTGTCCGCCCACCGGTGATCTGCACAAAGGCGGAAAATACCTCTGGCCCGTTTTTAATTCGTATGATATTTATGTTGCCGATCTCAATGGAAATATTACATCACAACTGACAGACACACTTGGTTACGATGCCGAAGCAGTAGTTTCACCCAAGGGCGATAAAATTCTTTTCACGTCCACGCGCGGGGGCGATCTCGATCTGTGGACCATGAATATCGACGGAACGAATCCGCAACAGATAACGCACGAACTCGGTTACGACGGCGGCGGATTTTTTTCTCCCGACGGAACTAAAATTGTTTTCCGCGCATCACGTCCGAAAACAGAAGAAGAAATTAAAGATTACAAGGATCTTCTCGCGCAGGGACTGGTTGCGCCGGTTGCAATGGAAATTTTCACTTGTAATGTAGACGGAAGCGACCTGAAACAAATTACCAGTCTGGGAAAAGCGAACTGGGCTCCTTACTACACGCATGACGGAAAGAAAATTATTTTTTCTTCCAATCATCAATCCACAAAAGGATTCGATTTCCAGTTATTCATGATCAATACCGACGGAACAGGATTGGAACAAGTGACGTACGAAAGTTATTTCAATTCATTCCCGATGTTCTCTCCCGACGGGAAACGCATTGCATTTTCTTCAAACCGTTTGAATGGAGGAACGCACGATACGAATGTTTTCGTTGCTGATTGGGTGGAATAGGTTACGGCTGGTTACGGATTACGAATCAATACTGATATACGGATCTTTCGTAATCCGTAACCAATTAAACTTATTTTATTATTGAAACTTTTCCAATGAGATTGTGACGCTGGCCTTCGCGGTCTTTGCAGTTGATTTTCCACACATACGTATCGATCTGTGCAATTTTACTTCCGCCTTTCACTGTGCCATTCCATCCTTCTCCCCATGAATTGGTTTTGAAAAGAAGATTTCCCCAACGGTCATAAATTGTAAGCTCATAATAATCGGGATCAACATCATTTCCCACCGGAAGAAAAATATCATTCATTCCATCGCCATTCGGCGTAAACGCATTCGGAACGTAAATAGAATAATAAGGTTTGATCATAAGACAATTCATTTCCGTACTCCAGCAACCGTACTGGTTGGTGACAATGAGTGAAGCGCAATAAGTTCCCGTATCAGAATAAACGTGACACGTATTCTGATCAGTACTTGTTGCCTGGTCATTCGGATCATCGAAATTCCAATACCAGGAAATAACATCTGAAGAAGACTGATCAGTGAAACAAATATTCGGTTCGAGAATTGTAGTTGGTTGCGGGCCAAGAATGAAATCTGCTGTAGGATTACTGTGTACAATTATTGCATTCGGAATCGTAACAGTGTCCCTGCATCCGTTGTTGTCAGTAGAAATAAGCGTAACCGGCCATGTTCCTGAAAGGAAACAATGCGTAGGATTATTTACAGTGGAAGTATTTCCGTCACCGTACAACCACAAACTCGACTGAAGATTCGGAGTTGTATTAATAAAATCGGCGCACACTTGTCCGCAACCTGCAGTGTCGTTATAGGAAAATGATGCAACCGGCGCAGGAGGAACAGTGATCGTGAATGTGGCAGTTGCAGATGGAGAACATCCATCGGAAACCGTAACGGTGTAAGTGATCGTTGATACCGGATGAACCTGGATTGAAATTCCGTTGAGGTTACCGGGCTGCCAGGTGTAAGTGTAGGGCCCGCCAATTCCTCCCGCAGCAGAAGCAGTAAGATTTGCAGTGGTGTTATTACAAACAACCTGGTTACCTGAAATTGCAGCGGTAACAGCAGGATAAACCTGCACGGTAATTTGCTGTGGTGATGACTGGCAACCGTTAGCATCAGTTGCAACAACGGTATAAGTTGTGGTAACGGAAGGTGAAACAGTCGGGCCGTTTGGTGACCAGGAATAATTATATCCCGGTGTTCCTCCGCTTGCAGCAGCAGTCATAGTATACGATTGACCGATGCAAATTATCGGAGCTGCACCGGTAGAAAGAGTGAGTGGCGGCGGAGATGTCAGCTGCACGGTGAGAGAATCCGAACAGTTGTACGAATCAGTTACGATCACGTTGTAAGTACCGGCGCAAAGATTGTTTGCAGTAAAAGAATTCTGAACAGGATTGGTTGACCATGTGTACTGGTAATTCGGATATCCTCCGGAAGCATTTACTGTAGCAGAACCGTTGCATGAAGCGTTACACAATGGTGAATTAACAGAAGTCACAGAAAGTGTTACACCCGGAGTATTAGTTACAGTTATTGATGCACTTGCAGTACATCCGTTTCCATCTGTCACTGTTACAGAATAGGATCCCGGGAAAAGTGATGTTGCATTATTTGTTGTTTGCGAAGTGGGATTCCATAAATAACTATACGACCCCGATCCGCCTGTTGCAGTGACGGAAGTTGTTCCGCTTGCATGATTGCAATACGCAGGGCCTGATGTAATAGATGTTATAATTAATTGCGGTGGTTGCCCTACTATTGCAGTATCAGAAATATTACAACCATTGATATCCGTAACTGTCACCGTATAAGTTCCCGGGCAAAGATTTGTCGCAGCTGCTGTCGTAATATTTCCCGGCAACCACACATAAGAAAATCCACCCGATCCTCCTGACGGAATTACAACGGCCTGCCCGTTGCACGTGTTGTAACATGTTGTTGCAAATCCTGCTGCGTTGAGAACTATAGGAGGAGGTTGTGTGATCTGCACTGTTGCAGTTCCTGTACAGCCATGTGCATCAGTAATTGTACAAGTATAAGTTCCGGGAGATAGATTTATTGCAGTTGAAGTTGTTTGTATCGGCACTGTGCTCCACGAATAAGTGAATGGAGGAGAGCCGCCGGAAATATTTACAGTTGCACTGCCATTGTTGAATCCATTGCACGTAACATTCGACGTCATCGGATCAATGATCGCAGTAAAGTCGTTGATGAAAATTGTTACTGCATCACTATCCGGCGGACAAGTTCCGTTATTGGTAGTCGTGAGTGTAAGTGTAACAACTCCATTTGTAATTTCGTTTGCCGATGGAGAGTAGGTGGCATTGAGTGATGTATTTGACGGAGAAAAAATTCCCGTTCCGCCGGACCAGACTCCTGTGGTTACACCGGTAACACTTCCGTTGAGATTCGCAACAGGGCTGCTTGCACAGATCATAATATCAGCTCCGGCATTCGCTGTGATCACAGCATTGAAAGCAGTAACAGTAACTGTTGCAGTTGCAGCAGGACAATTTGTAGTATCACTAATTGTAACAGAGTAAGTGCCTGCGCCGACAAAAATAGATTGCGTTACTGCTCCTGTGCTCCAGAGATAAGTGTACGGTGGAGCGCCACCCGTTCCATTAGCAGTAATTGTTGTTCCGGTATTTCCAAAACACACCGTAGGATTTAAAGGTGTGATATTCACAGCAAGTGTAGGATCAAAATAAACACGGACGGTATCACAATAAGGAACTGTATCACATCCTCCTGCGGGCAAACCACAAACCATATAATCAACATACGATGGCATTCCCGGCGCACCAGTTACCTGCACCGTATCGCATCCTGATGTGCAACTGAGATAGGAATTATATGCGCCTTGTGTTGAAGGATAAACAGAAGTCCATGTTATTGTTGTGACATCATAACCGGTTGCGAAAATTGTTCCGCTGCAACCATCATCCACCGTGATATTATTTGAAACAGAAATATTCGGAATAGAAGTAATGATGAATTGGTTCGGATTATTTCCAGGTTTGCAAAAAGTAAGATCATACGGACCGGGACCGGTGAGACAGATGGGCTGGCCAACCGGAACTGGCGGCCCGCAATTGATTTGATAATAAAGAGCGCCCGGGGGAACGGCGCCCGAATAAATATTGAAAATAATTCCTGTTGCAGCAGGATTCAGTGTGATGATGAAATGCACGCACACATCCGGATTCGATGCCCCGCAGCAAGTGTCATTACGCACTACATTCGGACTGATGTAAAAAGTATTTACGCTGCTCGAAAGATTTACGTTGAACGTGGGCGTACCGGCTCCGCATATTGGATTTTGCGCGTGTGCAAAAGAATTGAAAAAGAATAAAAACGAAAGCAGGAAAAAAAGAGGCAATATTCTTCCACCAGCCCCCTTATTTTTTTTGACATAAATCTCCTTCTCATTTTTGAGCGATACTTGCGGGGTTATAGTATCTTCTCTCCGGCAACACATTTCGGGTAGTTTTAGTACATGATGAATATTACGTTCCAATCTTACATAAGTTGCAATGATCTGTTGATTATCGACGAATGGTTATGAACCATAGATAGTTGGGAATGCAAACTTTTTCCAACCGGTTGAGTAGCCTCTGTCTTTATATCTCCTTGTGAAAGAAATTTTTTTTCAGCAGACTGAAACTTTTTCGGTACAGTCATTTTTCCATGCACACGCAGAAAAATCTCATTAACGGATTTTATTTCCGTTGCTCAGGAAATAATTTTTATTTTTTTGTGATTGCTGAAACAATTCTTTGCATTTGCATTTCTTTTCTGTGATTAAATTTGCCCCGCACATAAAACCACAGGCATGAAAAAAATAATTACGCTTCTTGCAACGCTCGTATTTTCTTTCTCCATAATTGCGCAGGAGATCAGTACGGAGAGAATTAAAAAAGACATTACGTATCTCGCTTCCGATAAATTGAAAGGACGCGGCACCGGATCGAAAGGGGAGAAGATGGCCGCAAAATATATTGCCACACAATTCAAAGCTGCCGGCCTCACTCCAAAAGGAACAGACGGATTTTATTTTCCATTTGAATTCAAACACAAAACAAATCCGCAGGACAGCGCTTCTCCAATGGAGGAACGTCATGGAAAAGATGTGGTGGGTTATCTCGACAATGGCGCCGATCTCACCGTGATCATTGGAGGACATTATGATCATCTGGGTTTGGGTTACGATCATAATTCACTGGATCCGAATCCGCAGGGAAAAATTCATAATGGCGCTGATGATAATGCTTCGGGCGCTGCGGGTGTAATGGAACTCGCGCGATATTTTTCGCAGAATAATGAAAAGGAACCTTTCAATTTTCTTTTCATTTGTTTTTCGGGTGAGGAACTCGGATTGTATGGTTCGAAAAAATTCTGCGAAAGTCCGACCATTGATCTTGCGAAAGTAGATTACATGATCAACATGGATATGATCGGCCGCTATAACGATTCTACAAAAACAATAATTGTTTATGGAGTGGGCACCGCGCCCAATTGGGTTCCCATCATGGACCAGATGCACACCACCTTTCATGTGAAAAAAGATTCGGCCGGAATCGGGCCCTCTGATCAGACTTCTTTCTACCTGAAAAATATTCCGGTGTTACATTTCTTCACCGGGCAGCACGCCGATTATCACAAACCTTCCGATGATGTGGACAAAATAAATTTCGAAGGAGAAAAAATGGTTCTGGAATACATCATCAACATCATCATTCAAACAGAAAAACTCGGCAAGCTGCAATTTCTCACAACGAAAAATCCGGACACAGGCACGCACACGTACAAGGTGCGCATGGGCGTGATGCCCGACTACACGTTCGAGGGCGCAGGCATGCGTGTGGATGGAGTGACAGATGGAAAACCAGCGGCGATCGCCGGGCTGAAACAGGGAGATATCATTACACAGATCGGCGATTTTCCAGTAGGCAGTGTGAACGATTATATGAAAGCGCTCGGCAATTTCAAAGTCGGAGATTCCACTAAAGTGAAAGTGAAACGCGGCGACCAGGAACTCACGCTCAACGTCACATTCTGAATTATGGGCATCTCTAATAACTTCGAACTGCTGCGTTGGGCTACGTCCTCAAAATCCTCATTTACGAATAGTAAATTCCGGTTTTTCGGACTTGCCCGCCTTGCATTTCTGTGTTTTTAGAGATGCCCTTATCTTTGTTCCCGCTTTGCGTCTTAGCGCCTTAGCGGTAAAAATTGAGAACCATCATCCGGAATGCCACGCTCGTCAACGAAGGGAAAATATTTTCTTCCGATTTGCTGATCGTTGATGATAAGATCGCCGCAATAAAAAAAGAAATTTCCGCTGATGAAAACACGAAGGTGATCGATGCGAAAGGATTACATCTTCTTCCCGGGATCATAGACGACCAGGTTCATTTCCGCGAACCGGGACTCACACACAAAGGAGACATTCATTCCGAATCGTGTGCTGCTGTTGCGGGCGGCGTCACTTCTTTCATGGAACAGCCGAATACAATTCCGCCGGCGACGACCGTTGAATTGCTGGAAGAAAAATACAAACGTGCTGCGGAAGTTTCATTGGCGAATTATTCTTTTTTCATGGGCACGTCGAATTCGAATCTCGATGAAATAAGAAAAGTGGATTCGTCAAATGTTTGCGGGCTGAAAGTTTTTCTCGGATCATCGACAGGAAATTTATTGGTGGATAATGAAAAACATCTCGACGATATTTTCCGTGAAGTGAAAATGCTGATCGCTGTTCATTCCGAAGATGACCTGCTCATCAAACAGAATCTTGAAAAGTACAAAGCGCAATACGGGGAAAATATCCCGGTAGAAATGCATCCGCTCATCCGCAGCAGGGAAGCATGCTATAACTCCACGAAGAAAGCCATTGAGCGCGCAAAAAAATACGGAACACGTCTTCACGTCTTTCATATCTCCACTGCAGAAGAAACAGGGTTGTTCTCCAACACAACCCCTCTGAAAGAAAAAAGAATTACTGCAGAGGCGTGCGTGCATCATCTCTGGTTTTCCGACGAAGATTATAAAACGAAAGGCAATCTCATCAAATGGAATCCGGCCGTGAAGTCTGCGAATGACCGCGAAGCACTGTGGGCCGCGTTGCTCGAAAATAAAATTGATGTCGTCGCAACGGATCACGCTCCGCATACGCTGGAAGAAAAATCGCAATCCTACCTGCAGGTTCCATCCGGCGGACCACTTGTGCAGCATTCACTCGTAGCCATGCTGGAAAAATCACGCGCGAAAAAAATAACTATAGAACGTGTCGTTGAAAAAATGAGTCACGCTCCCGCTGATCTTTTCAGAATAGAAAAACGGGGTTACCTCCACGAGGGTTTTTACGCCGACCTTGTACTTGTGGATCTGAATGCGGAATGGAAAGTTTCGAAGGAAAATATTCTCTACAAATGTGGCTGGTCGCCATTTGAAGGCGTGACCTTCCATTCGAAAGTGATGAAGACTTTTGTGAATGGAAATCTTGTTTATGACGAAGGTAAATTCAATGAAACGAAGAAGGGGATGAGAATGAGATTCGGCCCGTTCTGATAATTCTCTCCACAATCCCCATTTATTTTTCAAATACTATTGCATCTCATTGCCCGTTTATTGATATTTGTTCGAATCAAAAAAACAATCATGAGATCAACTCTACGAATTATCCCCGCCCTGATCCTTGGACTTACTTTTTTTCAAACGCGCTCCAACGCTCAATGTTCCGGTGGCTCGTTTCAGTCCAACATCACTCCAACTGCTGCCACACAAACCGTCGCCGTTCCGAATGCAGGATTGTATTATACGTTCAATGGCATTGGCGGAGCAGTTTACCAATTCTCATTCTGCGCTGCAGATGGAGGTTCGGCGAGTTACGATACACAACTCACGATGCTCGATAACACCGGCGCTTATGCCGGCGGTTACAACGACGACTGGTGCGGACTGCAATCTTTTTTACAATGGACCTGTCCGTCAAGCGGAGTGTATCGCGTGTTGGTCGCCAGATATTATTGCAATCTTAACGGCGGATCTGCGGCAACACTTGCTTATAAAATTCTTCCTCCTGCAAATGATAATTGCTCCGGTGCATTGTCTATTGCACTTTCCGGAAGTATAGCCGGATCCACTTCACTCGCCAATACAGATGTTGCTCCTTCGTGCACAGTAGGTGATGATCCGAGCGGCGGAGTGTGGTACACTTTCACCGGCGACGGAAATCAAATTGTTGCTTCACTCTGCGGTTCCACATTCGATACACGCATTCGTGCATTCACAGGAAGTTGCGGTTCGCTCAATTGCGTTGCAGGTAATGATGATTTCTGCGGGCCTCAATCACAAATAACTTTTTGTACGTTCTCCGGATTTCCATATTACATTCTTGTGTATGGTAATGCAGGAGCAAACGGAAATTTCACACTCACGATGTCGGAAAATTTTGTTGTCAATCCCGTCGTCACTCCTACATCCGCTTCGTATTGCGGATCAGGAAGTGTGAATATAACAGCGAGCGGATATACAATTTATAACTGGGGGCCGGCAGCAGGATTAAATACAACTGTTGGCGCCAACGTAATTGCATCGCCAACTGTAACTACCACTTATACTGTAGCAGTTACTGATGCAGGAACAGGATGTCCGGCTTTCGCTACTTCAACAATCACAGTCAACACGATTCCTACTGTAACAACAAGTGCGAGTCCGGGAGTAATTTGCGGCGGAGGAAATTCTACACTCACTGCTAATGGAGCTTCCACTTACACATGGATGCCGGGATCACTCAGTGGAAGTTCTGTTACAGTGAGCCCGATGACTACAACAACTTATACTGTTACCGGAACATCTGTGCAGGGTTGCACCAATACAGCAACCGTTACTGTAATTGCTCAGCCACTTCCGAATGTAACGATCACTCCATTGTCAGATTCTATTTGCATTGGAGGATTCACCACACTGAATGCATCTGGCGCATCAACTTATTCGTGGAATCCAACGGGCTCTACTGCGACGAGCATCAACGTTGCTCCCACTACAACTACAAGTTATGTTCTCACCGGAACAGATGCGCAGGGTTGTGTGAATCGCGATACATTGAATCTTGTTGTGAATCCGCTTCCGAATATTGTTGCGAGTGCAACAAATTATTCCGTGTGTCTTGGCTCTGCGGCTTATCTCAATGGATCAGGTGGAATCTCTTACGTGTGGAGTGATGGTAACACAACAAATCCTGATACAACTTTTCCGAATACAACAACCACTTATTCCGTTACAGGAACAGATGCAAATGGTTGTTCGAATACAGATACGGCGCGTGTGAGTGTACTGTGGGCTCCTCCTGTTACTCCAACTGCTTCTGTAAATACCATTTGTCCCGGAGGAGGATCAGTTCTTTTTGCTTCCGGTGGTGCGCAGAGTTATTTGTGGACGCCCGGTAATATGACCACTTCATCCGTCACTGTTTATCCAACTTCAACTACGTATTATGTTCTCACCGGAACTTATTCGAACGGATGTGTGCGAACGGATTCTGTTCAGCTTACAGTTTTACCTGCGCCGGTAGTAACAGTGACAACGCCAACGAATCCTGTTTGCGGCGGAACGAATTCTGTTCTCACTGCATCGGGTGCAAATTCTTATTCGTGGTCGCCGGGAAATATGGCGGGATCTTCAGTAACGGTAAATCCGAATTCAACAACAGTTTACACAGTTACAGGAACCGGAGCGAATGGTTGCACCGGAGATACCACGTACACACTCACAGTAAATCCTGCTCCGAATATTTCTGTCAGCGGCCCTGCAATTATCTGCACCGGAAATAGTGCAACGCTCAATGCGAGCGGCGCAACAAGTTACAACTGGAATCCGGGAAGTCTTAGCGGTGCGAGTGTAACCGTCACTCCATCTTCTTCCACTACGTACACGATTACCGGAACAGATGCTGCAGGTTGCAATGGAAGTACAATGTTCAACGTTGCAGTTGCAACTCCTCCGAATGTAATTGCATACGGCGCTGTTACGAATGCATGCACTGCTGATGCAAGCGTATTCCTCACCGGAGTTCCGTCGGGCGGAACATTCTCCGGGCCCGGAGTTGCAGGAAGTTTATTTTCTCCGTCATCCGCAGGCGTAGGCCCGCACACGGTTACGTACACTTACACAGATGCGAACGGATGCACGAACACGGCCACGTTCACGATCACGGTGAGCGCGTGCGTGGGTGTGCAGGAATTGAGCGGAATGAGTGGCGTTGATTTTTATCCGAATCCGAATGACGGAACTTTCAATGTGAATGTGGCGTCAGATAATATCCGCACGATGAATGTAGATATCTACGACCTCGAAGGACGACTCGTGTATTCTGAATTGCTCGACGGAATTACAATGGGATACCGGAAAACAATTGATGTGTCTTCACTTGCGAACGGAACGTTCTACATACGTTTCTCTTCCGAAGGAAATTCAGTAACGCAGAAATTAGTGATATTGAAGTAGAAAATATTTTTCAGAAAATAAAAAATCCTCCTGGTAATTCGGGGGGATTTTTGTTTTATCCCCCTCAATACCATTAGAGTTCGAAGAGACTTGTTCGCGAATTATTCTTTACAGGAGAGAAAAAGGATGACTTAATGATTAAAATTACTTCCGGTAATAAATTGAATGAAACTTTGTTCCATTCTGAAAGTCTGAATTTTTAATTCGAAATCAGATTTCAGGAAATTGGGTTCCTGAACAAAAGCAATCTTATCAACTATAAAAGGTTTCTGTTGCCAAAAATCCGCATCTTCTCTAGATGTAAACTCAAATACATTGGAATCAATGTTAATTGGCACCACTTCACTTTGCATGGAGGAAAATCTAAAAAAATACACACGAATGAATTCAGGAACACTAGAGTAACTACCATAGGTCAGTTTGATTCTAATCTCATTTAATCTAGTTGGTTGAATAGGGAAACTATAATGGTTCAAAGCAAAGTTTGTCTGATTTTCCGGGGTGTTTAACTCGGAATTATGGACAACCTCAAACCTGAATTTCTTTATTGGCGCAATTTGAATCATGATTTCTTATTTATAAATGTACGAAAAAGGATACAAAACATTAATTACTCAGAATTTGCGGTCAACTTTCCTAGCAATAAGATAAATCAAAATTCCAAGTGTAACGTAACCCGCGATTGCAACCACGCCAGCAGCACATTGCGCGGGAATACTTGAAGGTGTAACGTCTCCATATCCCAAAGTCGTAAAAGTCACAATACAGTAATAAAAAGCATCAAACCAGTTCCAAGAGACAAGATTACCATGCTTGAATACATAAAATTGAGGATAGATGGAAATCACAGTAGCAACTATCGCGTTTGCCGAAAGCGCCCAAAATGAAAGCACCCAAAACGAACTCCAATATTTCGTTAACAGTATTCCTAGAAAAAGGCTTATTCTGTTCCAAATACTTCGTTCATTAAGGCGATTTATTTGCGTCATTAGATGTTGGTACCAATTAATATACTCTTTTAATTCTTTTGTGAAAGAATCTGTGAGGTTTTTTGTATCTACATTTTCGAAAATAGTATGCTTCCCGGCATTATATCCGCCGCGAAAAAAATTTGAAATTGTTGCTGCAAGAATTCTAAAATAATTCGGAGCAGTATATTTGAATGGAACATGTACAGATTCATCATTCAATCCCTTCAAATTGGTAATCTGAGCATTCCTAAAATCGCAGTTGTCTAATGTGACATTATCCAAAACTTCGACATCAAAAATAGTTGCCCCGCGGAAATCAGAAGAGCTAAAACTTATATTTGACAATTTTACATCAGAAAATTCCGCCCCTAAAAAGGTTGCATCATCAAAAACCGCATTTTTAATTGTACAAGAATCGAATTGAGTTTTATCGAGATCAATTCCTATTAAATCCAACCTTCCCTGAATTAATTTAAATATTTGGTTAGTTGGTATCAAAGAAAAATTGACAATTTTGCTTTCCATATTATCAGAAATAAAAGCAATCACTTCGGATTTAAACCTTTTTCCTTCTGGGGTTTTCCAACGTTCTCTGTACTCGCTTGGGCCGGTTCGCTCTAATTTATTTGAGGTCAAGTTTCAAAAAGTATTTTATGATACTATAGAATCTTTTCTAACTAGAATGTCGCAAAATGAAATTGCTAAAACTTAGTTCGAATTTTCCACAAAGAAAACGAAATATATATTATTAAACACACATAAACGTTTGTAAATGATTGCAAAATTTTCAGATTGAAATCGCACGCAACGGATTAATTTATTGGTATGAAGCTGTTTTAAATTTCATCCATCTGCTGTTTTTTCTTGTACAAGAACCCCGTCTTTGTAAATTTCTTTTTTCGTCACACTTCCGTCTTCGGCATAATAAGTCCACGTTCCGTTTTTAATGGCGCAATATCCTCTCGCATAAAGATCATCCCAATTGCCAGTGAGATTTTCTTTGTAATGCCCGTTCACTTTTATTTTTCCATCCGGATAATATTCAAACCAATCTCCAACAGGGCAATCGGTGTATTGCACTCCCGCAGTAAGCAGATGATCGTTCTTGTCAAGCGTTTCCAGGTAACAGGGTTTGCAATCTCCGAGCTGATCATTGGGCACATAATATTTCATGTATTCTTTTTCAGAGACTTCTTTGCAGTCAACCCAATATTTTATTTTTTTCAACCGGAAATCCAATTCATGACAACTCTTGCCGGGCCCCGAAACCAATTCAACGTCATAATATTTTAATGTGTCGAGCGAAGAATAGATTGCAACCGAACTATCTGTTTGAGAAAACAGGGAAGTGAAATGAAGAAAAAAAATTGCGAGCGTAAATTTTGTTTTCATTGTTGGTATAATGGAATGAATGAGAAAAGATACAATGATAAATTAAAGTTCGCCCCGATGTGGCGAATAGGAATAGAAAATGACCGGTCAGGAAAAAGTTCTTGTAAAATTTAATGAACTATGGACGGACTGAATATTGCGTGAGGGATAGAAGGGAGCCCGCCGACCGGATAGCCCGACGGTAAAGCGAACGAAGTTCTGCTTTACCGACACGCCCAAAAAAAGAAGGGAAGAAATATTAGTTCTCACTCTACCACAAAACTCTTCACGCCTTTCACGTGCTCGCCCGTCATGTGCGCGAGTGATTTTCCAGTATGACATATTCCTAAATGGAATACGGACTTCTTCCTTTTAAGTTTGCACTCAAATGGCAAGTCTGGATCAAATGAAATTTCACAGGAAACTAGGAGCCAAAATTCTACAAGCCAGATTAGATTGTGGTTTGGAGCAAAACGAGGTTGCTGCAAAAATTGGCAAAACACAGTCCTATGTTTCAAAAGTAGAAAGTGGGGATATAAAAATTGATTTGCATACGTTGACTTTAATGATGAAAATATTGAAAAAACCAATCGGGTATTTTATCGCTGAGTAGTTCATGTCAAAAATTCAATCACTTCTTGCTTTAGAACCTGGCGTTGATTACGGAACAATTGACTTTGATAGAATTGTTGAGGATCATCCGTGGATTATTCAACCAAACCTGAAATGTGTTTTAAGTCCTGATAGTGATGGCTTGCTTTGCGGGTTGTTGATGTCTCATTATCTAAACTGGGAGATAGTTGGCTATTATGATGGAAAAGTAATGTTGTTGGATACAAAGCAAGTTGCACAAGATGTCGTCTTTCTTGATATGGAGATTTGCAGAAAGGAAATTCGAAGTATTGGACACCACATGTTGATGTTCAATAAAAAATATTTCCCATTAGTCAAAGACCAGTTTACCAATTGTATCCAGCCGAACTTGATGCGAAATTATGATGCAAAAACATTTCGATTGAAATATCCTCTTGCCACAGTGCATTTACTGATTGGTATTTTGGATAATACTTTCAAGAAAGTTGTGCTGAAGGAAAGCGCAATCTGTCCACTGTTTTTTACAGATGGGACTTTTAATGTCCTTTTTTCATATCCCGAAAACGTTTTGGATTGGTTAAAATATCTAAAAGCAAATGAAATACAATCGGCACTGCATTACTTGTTTGAGAACGATAAGTATTCAACGATTACGTTAATGCGAGCGATGGATCACTTTTTTAGAAAAAGAGATGAAATTAGTATTAGCAAACAAAGGGGAGATCGATTAAGGATATCGGAGAAGAATGGTGAATCTTTCAATATTGAATCAGATGATGACGGAACTAAAAAGATTAACGAAGAAGCTAAAGACAGAGCAATAAAGTTCATTAAATTACTTTCGGAATCTACCGGATGGTTATACAAAGCAGATTCATGGTCTTGGAATAAATTTTCTTATTACAAATTCTCTAAAGGAGATTTTAAAGGAGATGGGAAAAGATTAAATGGCCGGAATTTTGAAGAGTTTTTAAAGAAAAACCCTTTATCATGGGCAATGACAAGCGGAGATAATATTGAATATACTATTGAAGAACCTTCAAGAATGATCTAAGCAGGGAATGCTAAACTCTGTGTTTGAGCAATTCTTTCATTTGCAATTTTACAATACTCCTTAGAGATCTCAAATCCAACGAAATTCCGATTCAGTTTGAGTGCTGAGACCGCAGTTGAACCACTTCCCATCATGGGGTCTAAAACGATACCATCAGGAGGGCAGAAACAATTAATAAAATCATAAGGGATTTTATCCGGGAAAGGTGCTGGATGTTTTCTTTTTGTAACATCTTTGTCTCCTGCATTAAGATACTCCCAAATCGTTCCTCTGCATTTCATCGGATTGATTACAAATGTTTCAGATTTCATGGTCGAGCCATTTGTTTTTCTGTTGGCTCCCCCGGTCATGGTTTTGTTTCCGTGTTTTGACGGAATTTTTAATGGTTCTTTATTAAAATACTGAGGACGTTCTCCTTTAAAAAATATTGGCATGTATTCATGGTCCATTCTAAATCGTTGTCTCCACCAGGCAGCATCCATCCCAAATTTTTTATAAATGACACATTCAAACAATTTGAACCCTCCGTTATCACACCAATCAATAATCGTTCGAAAAGATGTAAGTGATTTCGCAAAATTTTTCGTCTGATCCTGCATAACCAGCGCAACTACTCCTCCCGGCTTTAACACCCGAAATAATTCTTTACCAAGTTGAGACAAATCAATAGCAAATCCATGGTAGTCGCGGATATTGTCGTATGGTGGAGAAGTGACAACTAAGTCAATACAATCATTCGGAAATTCTCTTAATCCAAGAACGCAATCCTCGTTCAAAATTTGATTCACGGGAATATTGTATTGGGAGTAATTCTTGGTTTCGATTGGATCAACTTTCATGAGAAATATTTTAGACAAAGTAATACAAAGCAGAGTTAGCATTTAGGCAAAGCCGACTTAGTTTTCATAAAAATATTAACGGTGAAATCTATCAATGTTTCAGTTCAGAACGAGAAATTGATTGTCTCTACTCTACCACAAAACTCTTCACGCCTTTCACGCCCGTTCCGCTCACGTGCGCGAAATACATTCCGGGAAGAACATCGAGTTTTATTTCGTACGAATTTTTACCAATCAATTTTTCGGAATGCACCACGCGTCCCATCACGTCGATCACGTCGAGCGAAAGTTCCTGTGAAGAAGAATTTTCGCCGGTGAGCGAAATCGTAAATGTTCCGTTATTGGGCGAAGGAAATAAATTCATTTGCAAAGAAGAAGAAATTGTTGGTTGCAGATTCGTGAACACATCGAGATCAGTTGCCCAGATGCCGCGGCCGAATGTGCATACATAAATTTTATTCGTATTCACATTCACTTCGAGATCGGAACAGATTACATTGGGCAAACCGATGCTGCGCAAAACCCATTGATTATTTACGGCATCAAAAAGATAAACGCCGAGATCTGTGGCGATCATTACATTTCCTGTTCCCGGAATATATTTTACGCAGTTCACCGGAATGTTCGGAAGATTGTATGAAACATTGGCCCACGAAGTTCCTCCATTCGTTGTGCGATAAACTTTTTGCCCCGCGGCGAATCCGGCGAGTGTGACCCACGCAGAGAGCGGATCTGTTTCTGAAATTTCTACACTCGTGTAATAAAGTGTGTCGGGAACATTTGCAGTGATGTTCGTCCACGTTCCGCCTCCATTGGTGGTTTTATAAATTTTCCCGTTCTCATTGTATTCATAACGTACACGCTTGGTCACATAAATTGTATTTGCATTGGTATTTGAAACTGCAATCGCAGAAATTTCTGTTCCGTAAGTGGGTTCGGTGAAATTCGAAATTTGTGTCCAGTTGAATCCATTGTCCGTCGATTTGTAAACGTTCTGGAAACCGGCGTACATGGTTCCGGGATTATTATAATCAGCAGTGAGCGGCGAAGTCCATTCTGCATTTTCTCCATTCATATTCGGATTCGTTCCCATATCGGAGAATCCATCGTTCTGCGAATTATAAAAAGATCCGTACTGGCTCGATCCGATCACATTCGAATTATTCAGCGGATCGAGATACGTATCCATTCCATCGCCGCCGAAGATCGTGAACCACGCACTGTTCTTTAAATAAAAAGTTGCGTTGTCCTGCGCGCCCGCACACAAGCGATCGGCCGCGTTGCGCGAAGAAGAAATCCGGTAGAAAGAAGTGATCTGCAGATTCGATCCGATCGTGTTCCAAACGGTTGGCCAGTTATTTCCGCTGTTGGCCGATGCCCATGTTTGCGTAATAATATTTGTGGTGCGATAAACTCCACCATCGGAACAAACGAAAATATTTCCGTTCACCGGATTTCTGTCAATGAAATGGATGTCGCCGTGAATAGTAGGGCCGTAACCAAGTGTCCAGTGACTTGCAGGATCAAAAGTATTTCCTCCATCGCTTGATCCGTAAAGATTCACTCCGCCGGTGTAAATAATATTTCTGTTCGTTGCATTCACCATAATGGCGAGATCATAAGTTCCTTGTCCGCCGGGAGAAGTTCCGTCGCCGGCTTCGAGTACATTCGTAGTTGGTGCAATGTAACTCCACGAGGTTCCCGCATTGGTAGATTTATAAATTCCGTACAAACCGAATTGTGTATCGCACGTGATCGCGTAAACATAATTCGGATCGGAAGGAGCGATCGCTAATTTTATTCGCTGCACAGTTCCCGTTGCCGGAATTCCTGTATTCAAAGTGGTCCATGTCAAACCGAAGTCAGTCGATTTCATAATGGAACATGCGCCATCATTTGAATTCATTACCCATCCTGTTGCTGCATATAAAATATTTGACGACACAGGATCTTTCTGCAGATCCCAGAATAATCCGGTGTTGATGGTGGTCCATGTTACGCCCGCGTCAATGGAACGATACATTCCCGAAACGCCGCACGCAACAATGATATTACTGTTGGCAGGATCAACGATCACTCTTCGAATGAGTGAAGCATCGCCTTGTGTGAGTTGAAATGTAAGTCCGGTTGGATTCCACGTCGCTCCTCCATCTGTTGTTTTGTAAACGCCGAGTCCGTAATGTGTATTTCTTTTTCTTCCGTTCAGATACAAACCAAAACCGATGTATTCAAAATCACAAACAGAAATATACATCGTGTTATCCGGATCATTCGGATCGATGGCAATATCACTGATTCGCGTGATGGGAAGATTATCAGTGAGCGGAGTCCAGCTTCCTCCGTCGTTCGTTGTTTTCCACATTCCTCCCTGCGCGACTCCTACAAAATAAGTGGAAGCATTCGTTGGGTGAAAAGCAATGCAATTTATTCTGCCGATACCATTTTCCATATAGCCGGTAATGTTATTCGGCAAAACATTCGGCCCCACAGGATACCACGCATTCATCAACGCAGTGGAATTATTCTCCGCTTGTTTCTGTTCAGCAACATCGATCGCTGCACGGATATAATCCGTAGGATCGCACACCTCACCGCGGCCATTGGTATGCATTTGTTCATCCATTTCAAACCGCTTGAAATATTTCCAGCCCTTTTCTTTTTTCAGGTTATGCGTTTCCTTGTATTCGCCGAATTGTTTTTGCATATCGGTGAGCGTAAGTGCAGAATCCGTTTTCGGATGAATGAATTTTTGCGCCGATAAAAACTGTACGAGGAAGATGGCGGTGAAGAAAAATATTTTTTTCATGAGGAGGGAAGTATTGAGCAGATCAAATTTAATGGAAAATAGTATGAGAACTTAGAGCTTAGTACTTAGAATTTAGATAAAGAAGAGAACATCGTTAATAGAACAGTAAAAAAATTGCCACACCACAAATCTCACTTCTCAGTTCTCCGCTCTCAGTTCTCACTTCTCAGTTCTCCGTTCTCACACTATCTTTACGTCGTGAAAATAATCGGTGCAATATTTTACCGGTACATGTGGATCTCGTTCAATACCCTCATGTTTTATTTCTATCGTTACAACCGGTGGAAGCATGCAGTGGGAAAAGAAAATATTCCTGCGAAGGGGGCGGTCATTTTCTGTTCCAATCACACGAATGCTTTTATGGATCCGATCCTGGTGGGCAGTACTTACTGGAGACGAAGCTGGTTCCTCGCGCGGTCGGATGTGTTCCGGAAAAAAACGCTGGCAAAATTTCTTTCCTTCATTGGCATCGTTCCCATTTATCGTTTGCAGGAAGGCGTGGAAAATCTCGCGAAGAATGACGATACGTTCGACAAATGTTCGCTGCTGCTGGGAGAAGAAAAAGCGATCATCATTTTTTCAGAAGGATTGTGTGTGCAGGAACGCCGTTTGCGCAAGCTGAAAAAGGGAACAGCGCGGATTGCGCTCGGCACAGAAGAGAAACACGATTTCAAACTCGGATTGAAAATTGTGCCGGTGGGTGTGAATTATTCGGCAACGCCGTGGAAATTCCGCAGCCGCGTTTCCATTCGCTATGGCGAACCATTCGACGTGAAGGATTACGAAGAAATTTACCGGAAAGATAAACCGAGAGCGATCAACCAGTTTACGAAGGATCTCGAGGAGAAAATGAAGAAGCTGGTGGTGGTAATAGAAGAAGATAAAAATGATGAGGTGGTGGCTCATCTCGAGGAAATGCTCTTTGCGAAACAAGCGCAGGAAAAAAATCTGGATGTTTCCAATCCCGCGCATACATACGCGGTCTCGTGCGCGATCGCGGAAAAAATAAATGCATTTGAAAAAAGATCACCGCACCAGTCCAAAGAATTCCGCCACGAAGTGAAAACTTATTTCGAAGAATTAAAAAAGAAAAAACTCCGCGACCGTGTACTGAACGAATATGACCATCGCCGTGTGACGGATTCGAAAGTATTATTTTACATTTTATTTTTTATCACCGGGTTGCCTTTGCACATTTTCGGTGTGATCACAAATTACATTCCTTATAAAATTCCCTGGCTCATTCAGAAAAAAGTGGTGAAGCAGATTGAGTGGAGCGCTTCGGTGAATGGAACGATCGGCGTTTATTTCTGGCAGATATGGTGGTTGTTGCAATCACTGGCGGTGGCGCTCATCTTCCGCAACTGGTATTTGCTCTTAGCATTCATGCTGCTCGTGCCCGTGAGCGGATTGCACGCGCAGGCGTACTGGGTGTACGTGAAAAGATTTTCGGGAAGCCTGAGATGGTGGATGACCGGGAAAGAAGAGGGAAATAAATTAATGCGAATGAGAACCGGAATTCTCTCGCGCTTTGAAGAATTGAATTGATAGCGAATCAAAAATTTAAAATAAACAGGGAAGTATTCTGTGTCTGGAAAAAAAACTTCCCGGATATTCACTGATGAAAACAGCAATGCCCATAAAATTGATTTTAATATTCTGTTTTCTTTTCCTGTTTCAGAACTCGGATGCGCAATTGTACACACAAAAAAATGTCGGGGTAAATGCGGGAGTGGTGTTTGCGCTTGGCAATCGTTTCGACAGGGTTGGAATAAGTGTGAGCGCGTATTATTCAGAAAATTTTTTCCAGATGAATTCCGATCTGCGGTATTATTTTAATTTCCGCAACCTGGGACCACAAAAAAAATACGGAGAGGCAGTCGCTTCATTGGGTGTGGTGTTTGGTTTCGGAAAAATGAACAGCGACACGAATTTATTTTTAAGTTCCGTAAGCAATCAAACGCATTACAAAAACAGTTTCGCTTATTCTTACAACTGTTATTTCAATAAAATAAAAACCACGCAACAAACGGGCATCGTGGGATTGCAGTACGATCATTTCAGTTTACTCATCGAGAATGATATTTTTGCGCGGCCACGTTTCGATCGTTTCCGCACGGGCGCTGTACTGCTGCAATACCAGGACAAACAATTTCAGTACGGAATTAATTCTACACTGTGGACCGGTCAGATGGGAAACCGCGTTGCCGATTCTTCGGCTCATTTGCCGTACGGATATATGGATACCACGGGTGGCGTTTACCCGAATTATTCTCACGGATTACTCAGCGCGCAGTTGAAAGTTGTTCTTCCTTATTCTCAATTTGCTCAGGTGAATGCAGGTGTTGATGCCGAGCAGGTGCGCGATGCAATTCAGAATCGTTTTATTCACGATGTATTCAGAAATAAAAATGCGCCAATTCCTATGCTCGACACTTATGGGCTTCCGTATTTGTACCACAAAGGGCAAAAGATAAGGCCTGCACGTTTTTATTATAATGCTTTCCTTGATCCGGGTGTTTTTTATTAGCAGTGATTTCAAAACACTGTTCTATGATAGTTTTTAATTGGGGCGCAATATTTTTTCCAGATCACAAATGCAGGACATTTTCTATTTGTATATTTATTCAGAAAAAAAAGATGTTTGATATTTCCATGAAGCGGGCTTGCATTTTTCTGACCGGTGTGCAGATCATGGTTTCTTCCTTTTCGTTTTCTCAGAACAATAATTCCGGTTTTTATTTTTCCATAAATGCGCATGATGGAATGATTCTCGCCCAGCATAATTATATCCGCGATATGGTGGGCGGAAATTCAACAGCGATAGAAGTCAATTTTTCGCGGCCGGTCTGCGGAAAAAAAATATGGCATTGCATTTATCATTGCCCGGAAGTTGGTGTAACGTTCGTCGGCGTTCAGTTTGCAAATCCTGCAGTTCTCGGGAATGGCTTTTCATTTTACCCGTTCATTAATTTCAATATTGCGCAGGGAAAAATAATTGCATTGAAATTCAAAGTCGGCACATCGCTCGGATATGTCACAAAAAAATATGGCGAGGACAATCCGACTAACATTATGATCGGATCGAACATGAATGGATTTGTGAATCTCCGTCTCAATGCGCAGATCCGGTTGTCGGAAAAATGGCGGATAGAAACAGGAATAGGGATGACCCATTTTTCGAATGGAGCGATGAAACTGCCGAACCTCGGAATAAATATGGTGTCGTTCAATCTCGGGCTCGGATATCATTTCGGTGAAAACAATAAAATGCAAATGCCGGATACTGTCATCTGCAGGGTAAGAACTTTTCATGTGGTCACTTATGCTTCTGTCGGATGGGCTGCGCTCACACGCGGCGATAGTAAAAAATATACTGCCGGAGTTGTTTCAATTAATTATGAAACGTTCAATGGAAAAAAAATAAAATGGAATGCCGGGGCAGAAGTATTGTATGACGGATCGTTGTACGAACGTTACAAAAGCGATACGATCATCGGGCTTGCAAATCCTGTTCAGAATGTGCAAGTGGGAGTAAAAGCCGGATTTGCTTTGGTCGTAGGACGATTATCTATGCCGGTTGAAATGGGTTATTACGCTTATAGCAGAGTGCCGTATCATTTTTTTCATCGCATTGGATTGCGTTACCAGATCAATGATCATTTTGTTGCCAGTCTTACATTAAGAACACGCTGGGCGCATGCCGATTTTTTCGAATTCGGTTTCGGGTATTCTATACCTGTTACAAGGAAGAAGTGTAAGGAGTAATGACAAATTTTACAGAAATCCAAATTTCCGATTGAAAGACGAATAATGACCATCTCAGGAGTTTTTCAATCTGTAATTTGTCATTCCATAATTGTCAGACTGAGCTTGTCGAAGGCTGTAATCAATCCTTCACCCGGTTCAATCCCATACTCTTCACCATCCAATCCGCCAGTGGTTTTTCTGCAGGACGATTTTTTAAATTCAAATACCAGCCGAGTTTTTTCAGCACGGGAACTTTGTGCGTTTCCACAAATTCAATGAGTGTTCCATCCGGATCTTCTATGTATGAAAAATGCCCGGCCGCTTCCCCCATGTCGAAACTGTTTGCTGAGTCAACAGTGAACGGATGATCTTTCTCTTCGCATAATTTTTTCATTTCATTCATTCCCACAATGTCGAAACACAAATGAATGAATCCGCGGTCGCCCCACCATCTTCCCTCGAAAATTTTTCTTGTTTTTCCGGCGACTTGAATTAATTCTATTTGTGATGAACCGAGCAATCGCGAGAACGCACCCGCGCGCGGTTTCGAATGTTTCAGTAAAACTCTTCTGCATTCCACATCTCCACCGGGAAGATTTTTCAGATCATCGAATTTTCCACTCTTGTCATAAACCACAGTATCGTATCCAAGAATTTCTCCGTAGAATTTTTTTGAACGTTCAATGTCTGTCACACCGAGTAACGCGCCCGCAGGCCCGCCTGTATGTTGTTTTCCTTTTCCGAACCAATCTGTTCCCGGAACAATTTCAAAGATATTTCCCCACGGATCGCGAACAAAAAAATTGGGTTGCCCGTCAGGAGATTTTTTTACTTCACTTAAAATATCAGCGTTTTTACTTTTCAGAAATTTATACGATGCATTCACATCATCCGATTTCATTCTCGTTACAAAATGTCCGATATCTCCGAGTTGAATTTCGAAAGGAACAGGAACCGGTTTGCGCGAAGTGTATTGCCATATTTCAAATCCGCCGCCGCCTTTCATATTCACGGCGAGAATGGCATGACGCGAATGGCCTTTTCCGCCGGTGTAAGGCAGCATGAGATTTGCTTCGGCCGCTTCTTCAAAAACCGGAACGTCCATTCCGAAATGCTGACGATACCATTTGAATGCGGCGTGAACATCTGGAATTCCTATTCCTATTTGCTGGATGCCGGAGATGACCATAATGTTGAATGATAAATGATGAATGATAAATTGTCTGCAAATATAGATGTGAGTGGTGAGACGTGAGACATGAGATTGAAAAAAATCTGCGTGAATCTGTGAAATCTGTGGCTAACTTTAGCGAATGACATTTACAGGCAAAACTATTTTCATCACAGGCGGCAGTCGCGGAATTGGAAAAGCTATCGCGTTGCGCATGGCGCGCGAGGGCGCGAACATTGTGATCGCTGCAAAATCAACTGAAGAAAATCCGAAACTCGGCGGAACAATTTTTTCGGCAGCTGCTGAAATTGAAAAAGCTGCCCGCCCGCATGACGCAGTCGGGCGGGGCGGAAAATGTTTGCCCGTGAAATGCGATATCCGCGAAGAAGAACAGGTGACAGCGGCTGTGGCAGCGGCCGTGGAAAAATTCGGCGGCATAGATATTCTGGTAAATAATGCGAGCGCCATCAATCTTTCTCCCGTTTCCATTTTACCGGCGAAACAATATGATCTCATGATGGACATCAACACGCGCGGAACTTATCTCGTATCGCGGCACTGCATTCCCCATCTGAAAAAATCATCATCGGCGCACATTCTCACTTTATCTCCACCCATTCACATCGACAAACAATGGTTCTCACATTTTGCGCCATATACTATTTCCAAATTCGGAATGAGTATGCTCACGATGGGAATGGCGGAGGAATTGAAAAAAGATAATATCTGCGTGAATTCATTGTGGCCGCGCACCACCATTGCAACGGCGGCGGTGAAAAATATTTTAGGAGGAGAAGAACTGATGCGTAAATCGCGTAAGCCGGAAATTCTTGCTGACACCGCTTATTTTATTTTCAATTCGCGCGATACCGGAAATTTTTTCATTGACGAAGAAGTTCTTGCTAAGAATGGAATTACAGATCTTGAAAAATATGCAGTTACGCCGGGAGGAGAATTGATGAACGATATCTTTTTGTAAAATAACAAATTCCCAATTCCCAATCCCAAAAAACCAAGAAGAAGAACAAAAGGAAATACATTCACTTTCACAATAAGGATCAAAATTCAAAAAAATGAAACTGCCCAATAAAAAATTCTTCATTTATCTTTTCCTGATCCTGCTGGTGACCGCGGTCGCGGTTTTTGCGCTTGTTTATTTTTATCTCCAACCCGATGAAAAAGATCCGAATTGCACAGGAAGAGACCGCTGGAATATAAAAACGCTTACTGACACTGGTGAGAAAAAAATAAATTACACGGCGCAGAATTCAACGGTCGCATCACTCATCACCATTCTGCCGCAAAAAATTTCAGGCGACAGCACTTCGCGTTTCGGAATAGAGTTCAATTCGTATTCGATTCAGTGCCGCATCCGCGAATACAAATTGAGTGATGATGGAGATTTTCATCTCGTGCTCGTAGATCTGAATGATCCATCCAAAACAATGATCGGCGAAATTCCTGATCCATGGTGCGCTTCTGTCAAACTCAGTTCACATCTTTCGCAGTACGTGCAGGCGCGAAAGGATTTTCAGAATACATTATCCGCTTCGCAGGAGATCGATACCAATGCGGTTTATTCCATTACAGGAATTGCATTCTACGATAAAGTTCACGGACAACTCGGTGTTGCGCCTACGGGAATTGAAATTCACCCGGTGCTTTCGATCTCGAAGAATAAGTGAAAATTCTTCATTCTATATTCAGCAGTGCACCAAATCTTCCCAACGATTTGAATTGCATCTGCCTTCGGTTTTAATTAAATTTGAGAATGAAAAAAGCGGGTTGCCTTTTTTTTATCATGATCAGTTGTTTGTTTTCATTCGGGCAAACTCCAACCCTAAGTCTTTATGATTCGCTTAAAGTAATGCCGCCGTTCCTGTATTACACGCTCGACGGAAAATATTTTACCATTGACAGTTTGAAAAGTAATATGAAAACTGTGGAGATCTATTTCAATCCTAAATGCGAACATTGCCAGCAGGAAGCTCAACTCATTTCAGACAGCATCAAATATTTCCCGAAAACACAATTCATTTTTGTTTCCCGCGCGGACAGTGTGTCTTTAAAAAAGTTTGCCTCGGATTACCATCTCGACAGCAGTAAATTCATCACTGTGCTCTGGGATAAAGATCTGTTGTATTACACGTTCACGATCGCGCACTACACGCCTTCCATTCACATTTACGATGAAGATCAGCGGTTGATTTATTTTGCGCAGGATGAATTGACCGGAAAGGAACTGATCCGCGAATTGAAGAGATGAAGGACCGGTATTTAAATTATGCTCCGCGATCTTCCGATAAATTTCAAATCTATCTGTAATCGATCTATTTGTAATCACCCGAGATATTTTCCCACGATCGGCAATCGTCTTCCGCTGCCGAATGCTTTCTGAGAAACCCGGAGTACCGGTGCAAGTTGTGCCCTCTTCCATTCACTGCTATTCACCATTTTCAGAATTCTTTCTATAAGTTCTTTTTCAAATCCCATTTCAACCAGTTCTTTCGGCCCTTGTCGTTTCTCGATGTATTCAAAAAGAATTTTATCGAGAATGGAATAATCCGGAAGCGAATCAGAATCTTTTTGTCCGTGACGTAATTCTGCAGAAGGAGCTTTGCTCAAAATATTTTCAGGAATAATTTTCGCTGAAGAATTGATGAATTTACAAAGCTCATACACCTGCGTTTTGTACACATCGCCTATCACCGAAATTCCACCGCACATATCGCCGTACAACGTTCCGTAACCAACGGCTGCTTCACTTTTATTCGTCGTGTTCAGTAAAATGTACCCGAATTTATTCGCGATGCCCATAAGTGTGATCGCACGCAGGCGCGCCTGTATGTTTTCTTCCGCTACGTTGAATGCCGTGTTTTTAAAAACAGGGGAAAGCATTTTCAGTATTTCATCATAGCTGCTTTTGACCGGGATGATTTCATATTTACAATCCAGGTTTTTGCAAAGCGCGATCGAATCGTCAATGGAATGTTGCGAAGAAAATTCAGAAGGCATCAGCACGGGCAGAACATTTTCTTTCCCGAGCGCGCACGCTGCCAGCACAAGTACGAGTGCAGAATCAATTCCCCCCGAGAGTCCGAGAACCGCTTTAGAGAAATTCATTTTCAGGAAATAATCTTTTATCCCGAGAAGAAGTGCTTCATGAATTAATTCTTCCGAAGATTTTGGATTTTGGATTTTGGGTTTTGGGTTTTGGGTGAGGTCGATGATTTTGAAATCTTCCTCAAAATATTTCATCTCATGAATAATGTCACCCTTGGAACTCAGCACCATCGATCCGCCGTCGAAGATCAGTTCCGTTTGTGCACCCACGTGTTGCAGGTAAAGGAGCGGGACTTTGTATTTTTCAACGTTGCGTTTTAGCACAACCCTTCTCATTTCTGCATGATCATAACTGAAAGGTGAAGCGGCAATGTTGATCATGAGATCGGGTTTCTCTTTGATGAGTTCTTCCATCGGCCATTGCGTGTACATCAGGTCGTCTTCCACATCCCAGAGATCTTCGCAGAGCGTGATCGCAATTTTTTTGTTATTGATCAGCGCGCAATGAAATTCTTTTGCCGGTTCGAAATAGCGGTATTCATCAAACACATCGTAATTCGGAAGAAGTCCTTTGTGATGAACGCTTTTTATTTTGCCATCAGCGAGAACATAAGCCGCATTGAAAAGATCTTTTCCTTCCACGCGCGGATTACGTGCGGGCGCACCTACGATCGCCGCGATGCCTGTGCATGCATGCGCGATCTCGTTCACCGAATTTTCACAACGCGAAATAAAATCACGGAACTCCAGGAAATCTTTCGGCGGATAACCACACACGCACAATTCGGAAAAAACAACAAGAGAAGCGCCTTCTTTTTTTGCGCGTTGAATATTCGCGATGATCTTTTCCGTATTGGAAGAAAAATTCCCGACATGGTAATTCAACTGTGCAAGCGCGATCTTCATCGTTACAAAGTTAACGTGAAATTCTGCAGGGGAGATTCAGAATCTGAAGGAGAGTCCTGATTCGAGATTCCAGTAGAGATTCGGAATCCCCGGCGGTTGTTTCGTATCGTAGGCCATTTCAAAATTCGAAGAGATGCCGAGATGTTTTGAAATGTCGAAAATGCAAGTCAGACTTTCGGAAATGCGGTAGTCGGTGCGGAAATTTATAAAGGCCGGCTGGTAATAGATCGTGTTGTTGACTTCCGCTTTATCAGAAAGATTGACAGAGAAAGTGAAATAAGAACTGATTCGGTTGTCATCATAAATTTTTCCGCCTTCATCTATTTCGTGCTCGAACATGTAGAGTGATGCAACGTAAAGATGAATTGATTTTTTCGCGAGCAACTGAAAACGTATTCCTGCCCCGGTAACGCCACGGAAATTGATCTTCATCGGTTTATTGTATTGCGACTGGATAAAACTTTCTGCGATCCATCGCGTGCTGTCGCCAAGACGATAATTATAACGCACATGCTGAAAACCGGTGTTCTCAAAATTTTCTCCGTTCGCTTTTGTAAAATCAAGATCATTCAGAAAAATAATCCGGCTTCTTCCTTTTTTATACTGAACGTGAATGGTGTTATCGAATGCATAAATGGAATTCACATTCTGTCGCGCAGAAAATCCAAGGTTCACGCGGCCAATCCACCCATTGCTATCATTGTAAAAACGCATCGACTCCACATTGAGCACCTGCGCACGGGAAAAAATCCCGGAGAAAAGAAAAAGAAAAAAAATAAAAATATGTTTCATCCGTAAAAAGAAAAGGCCGCTGTTAAGAGCGACCTTCAGGAGGAATATTTTTTTCATTTTAAAAAAGAACACCGATCGTCAGCGCAATGCAACTTGATTTTGCATTTTGCTTGCTTGCAACACCACCATTGCTGGGTGTTCTGAATAAATATTCAGAATCTAATTTCAATACGTTTGAAAATCCATTGTACCAATTGAGTCCGAAAACCATGGAGGTAGATCCGGCCAGGCTCCATTCTGCACCACCGCCTATATTCAACTGGAGGCGGAACATGTTCATGTCTTTTGTATTGAGCAGATCGGTTTGTGTCGAATGCCCGCCGATCACAAGTCCCGAAACAGAATTCACATCATCCGTTGTTCTGCTCTTGAGGCGGAAAGAAGCATTGAGTCCGAATTGGCCGAAATAAGTAATGGAACCGATCTCAGGCGTTTTCAGTTTTAGTGTAATAGGAATGGTGAGATAAGTGGTGTGATAATCGCGCATGTTCACGCGGTACTTGATCGTTCCCGCTGCAGAATCACTTTTTGCGATGAGCGCTCCGTCTTTATCGAGGTAATAAAAGTTGGTATCTTTTTCAGTGAGGAAATTCAGTTTTCCGCGATCATAGTCAACCTGAAGGCCGGTTTCGAAACAAGCCACTTTATTCAAACGGAAATCGGTGATGAGTCCGTATCCGCCTCTTGCAGAAACGCCGCCGCTGGTATATTTTTTTACATCGTCGGGTTTGTACCAGGTGAGCATTCCGGCAGCTTTGAGTCCGAAGCGGAAATTCTTGAGGTCGTTTTCACCGCTGTCCTGTGTAAATGCGTACTTGCTTCCGAAAGTGAATGCAAGAAAAATGAAGAGTATCTTTTTCATAATTTTTTTGTTCGGGTTTACGTTGTGCAATAATACGATAATTTTGAATTTCATATTATGAGAAAACTTATTCCATTCCTGGTGATCATCGCAGCAGTGATCATGTCGTGCGGAAGCGACCGGCTGGACGTCGACGTATCAGCAATAAAAGTGCCACCGGTAAAAATTATCCGTTACGAAAAAGAGTTTTTCAGTCTTGATACTGCACATTTACAAACAGGCCTTGCTGCTTTACACAATAAGTATGGTGTGTTCAGCGATGGTTTTATTAATAATGTGATCTATCGTTCCGGTCCCGATTCTGTGGACCATGATAAGGATCTGCGTTTTTTTCTTTCGGATTATGCCTATCGTGATCTTTACAAACAGACGAATGAACTTTTCAAAAACGGATTTTCAGATCTTGAAAGTCAATTGACCGATGCATTCGCACATTTTAAATATCATTTTCCGAAAAGAAAATTGCCCCAGGGCGTTTATACGGATATGAGCGGTGTCGATTACAATGTTCTTTATATAGAGGGAGGTTACATTGGTATCGGTCTTGAATATTATCTCGGTCCGCAGAATGCAGCTTATGAAGAACTGGAATGGCCGGCCTATAAAAAAATACATTGCACAAAAGAATATATGCTTTCGAATATTGTGGAAGGATGGATGCTTTGCGAATTTCCTTATGATCCACCGAAGAATGATGTGCTGAATAAAATGGTGTACGAAGGAAAAATTCTTTACCTCGAAAAAGCATTGATGAGAAATTCACCCGACAGTATTATTCTTGGTTATTCTCAAAAGCAGATCGAATGGTGTCTGGCCAATGAAGCAATGATGTACAGTTCACTGATTGATAAACAAAAATTATATTCAGAGAATGATGATGATCTGCAGCATTACACTGAAGATGCACCATTCACACCCGATTTCCCACGCGAGTCGCCCGGTAAGGTGGGCAATTGGATAGGATTGCGGATCGTGGAATCATTCATGAATAAAAATCCGGGTGTTTCTCTCGATGAATTGATGAATATTAAAGATGCGCAGTCCATTCTTAACCGTGCGAAATACAAACCGAAATTCTGATCCGGAAGACATACGTTTACTGCTAACTTTGTTCCATGAAAAAAGCGACGATCAATTTTTCGGTGACTCTGGATGAGAATAACCTGCCCGATTCCATTGAATGGAAAGCCAGCGATTCAAACGAGGGAGGAAAATGTAAAGCCATTATGCTCGCCATGTGGGATGAAAAAGAACAATCCACCATGCGCATTGACCTGTGGACCAAACACTTAATTGTGGATGAAATGAAACAATTTTTCCATCAGAACCTGCTTACGATGTCTGATACTTTTACCCGCGCTACCGGAGAAGAAAAAATGGCAGGAGACTTACGCGATTTTTGTCAATATTTTGCTGAAAAAATGAACCTGGTTGAAGGAGAAGGAAATGCCGGAAATACCAATAAATAACACTTTTTTTTGTGCGTTTTTTTTTGTTTATTTGTTATCAGTCTGGCTTAAACCGAATTGACCATGAAGCAAAAATACCCCCTGTTGTTCTGTTTGTTAATTGCCTTATCAGGAACAACGTCTCTGCGTTCACAAATTTTTTATTCCAATGGCGCAACCGTTGCCGTAACACCGGGTGGTGTTCTGTATTGCAATGGAGGAATTACTCTTGACAATACCACTGCACTTACCAACAACGGTTCGATAACCACTACAAAGAATTCAACATTTCTTCTTCCAGGAACATTTACGATAAATAACTCTTCCTCTTCACAGGGAAACGGAACTTACCAGGTAGAACAGGACTGGATTAATAACGCCACTTTCGTCGGGAACAATAGTACGGTGCGTATGTTCGGCAATACACAGCAGTTCATTACCAGTGTGAATAATACAGTCACTTCTTTCAATAATCTTACGTTACTCGGAAATGGTGTTGGCAATAACAGGAAAAAAACTTTGCAATTGGTGAATGCGATCTCCGGCCCGACAGGTGTTGATTCACTCAATGATCGTGAACTTGAAACGCAAACGAATATTTTCTTCGTTCAGAACACAGCTACAACTTCTGTTCAGAATAACCAGACTCCCGGTTCCGAAGGATTTGTAAGCAGTTTAAACCCCGGAACTTTTTCAAGAGCAACTGCTGTCGGTGGAGGTTCTTATTATTTCCCAACAGGATCAAGTGTTGTTCTCACACGTTATCGCCCGGTGATACTTGATAATACTGCTGCTGTTACCACAGATGAATATCACGTCAGATTCATCAACTGGAATCCTGATAATGATGGATTCCTCCGTTCTCAAAATGATGGATTGATCTGTCTTGCGAATGATACTTTTTATCACGCGATAGATCGCGCTGCCGGTGCCGATCCTGCAACGATCACATTGCATTACATTCCTGCTTCCGATGGAAACTGGAGTGGAATGTCTCACTGGAGAAATGCATCTACGAACTGGAATGACATGAGTACAGTTTCATTCGGCGCTTCCGGGGTATTCACCACAATGACAAGAACGAACTGGTTATTTGCAACCGCTGGTTTTCCATACGTTCTCACTGCTGTTCATCCAACGGCACCTTCTATCGTTTGCCCTTCAGTCTGCCAGAATTCTGCGAATAATATTTTTACTGCTACAACTTCCGGAACAGGAAATTATGTTTGGTCAGTTCCCGGAAATGGAACTATTGTTTCCGGACAAGGAACAGATTCGCTCTCTGTGAACTGGACAAGTGGAAGCGGATATGTGAGTGTATATATTCTTGATCCAACTACCAACTGTCCTTCACTTGCTGATAGTTGCCAACCTACTTTATTGCCCTCTCCGTTTGCAAACTTTGATACCACTTCTTCGGGGCCCTGGTTGAACACCTATTCATTCAATGATCTTTCTACAAACACTTCAACATGGAGCTGGAACTTCGGCGATGGAAATACTTCCACGCAGGAAAGTCCATCACACGGGTATTCAAGTTCCGGAACTTACACGGTTACTTTGATCGCAACTTCCGGACAGGGTTGTTTAGATACGATGACTCAAATTGTAACTGTACTCGAAGGAGTTCTCATTCCGAATGTATTCTCGCCGAACGGTGATGGTAATAACGATGAATTCTATATTCCGAGCAGCGGATTCAAAGAATATAAAATTGAAATTTATGATCGCTGGGGTGTGAAAGTTTTTGAAAGTGAATCAGCAGAAATTCATTGGGATGGCCGTTCTACTTCCGGTTTGCCATGCACCGATGGAACTTATTATTACATACTGCATGCCCTTACAAATACCAAGGATTACAGCCAGACGGGATTCCTCACACTCATAGGATCGAAGAAGCAATAAATAAAAAAATATTTTTCAAAAGCCGCATCAGAAATGTTGCGGCTTTTTTTGTGAAGAAAAATTCCCGAACAATCTTCTTCAGAATTCATTCAGAATTGTTCCGTTGCGGTTTTGTAATTTGCTTCTGTAAATTTTCTGCATGAAAAAAATTACGCTCTTCATTATTTTCTCATTGGCCATTTTAACTTCAAGTGCGCAAAGAGGTTTTGATCACGCTCGTTTCTACCGTAACAACGGGCAACATCAGCATTTCATTAGTGAATCGAATGGATTCAGTGCGTACGGAAATCAATATGGCGTGAGCGGAGGGCCAACATTGGAACTCGGGTATGGATTCCCCGTCATCAACTTACACAATCAGTTCTTCCTGCTTGCCGATGCATGTATTCGCGGTAATGCAATTAAAAAAGCAACGGTAGGTTTCGGAGGTAGTGCATCGTTTGAGTTACGGATATACGATCGCCCGCGTCAATATTCAAAGTACGGATTCGATTTTTCTTACGGGGTGAATGCGATGCTTTTCGGTTGGTCGGATGATGACGGGGATGAAAGCGGGTTCGGAATCTTATATGGAGAAAACTGGTTCCGCGCAGGATATTTGAAGGATGGCCATTCGGTAAAAACGGACGAGAATTATTTCATGGAATTCCAGTACTGGAACGGAAATCTTTTCATGTGTGCGGGAATCGAGTTCGATACATTCAGCAAGCCGGGGCATGCAGTCAGAAAGAAAAGATTGAAATTCTGAAAAAATTATTTTTCGAAATATTTATTTGAATCATCAATGAACTTCAGCAGTTCTTCTTTTCCTTTTGCGGTGTTGGATGACGTGAGAAAATATTTTGGAAGCGCTTCCCATTCTTCACTCATGATTTTTTTGTAAGCTGCAATATTCTTCGGCAATTGAGACGCGGCCACTTTATCGCATTTTGTAAAGACCATGCAGAACGCTATTTGTAATTCCGCGAGTTCAGTCATGAATTCAAGATCCGGTTTTTGTGGCGGGAGACGTGAATCGAGGAGTACGAATAAGCACATGAGATTTTCCCTTCCGCTAACATAATTCCTGATCATCTTTCCGAACTCATTTCTTTTTTCTTTCGAAACTTTCGCATAACCATATCCCGGAAGATCGACCAGCATCCATTTTTCATTGATGAGAAAATGATTGATGAGTTGCGTCTTTCCCGGGCTTGAAGATATACGTGCGAGCCCTCGTACGCCCGTGAGCATATTGATGAGCGAGGACTTACCGACATTCGAACGGCCGATGAATGCATACTCCGGTTTGTCCGGCTTCGGGCATTGCAGAAGTTTTGTGCTGCTGGTGATGTAAGTAGCCGAAGTGATCTTCACAAAAAAATCAAGTGTTGAATTATTTTTTCCGGCCTTTGTAAGAGCTGATGTGCCGTTCTTTTTTCGTCGGGTAAATATCGCTGATGGAGACCATGATGCCGGTTTCATCCACATCGCCGAATTCAGTATTCACAGCGCAGCCGAAATTTCTCATCGTTGCGCTGAGGTTCATATATGAATTTACGAGTGGAGGAATATTTTCTCCGAGCGCACGCACGCGATGATTGAGAATGCGATGGCCTTCCTTGTAAGGATTGTTCCCGAGTTCTTTTTCAAAATCAGAAATATCAGTTTTAATGATCACTTCGTGAAGGGGAACAACAAGATGATCTTTATCCGGAAAATAATGTTCCATGAAATGAAGAATGTAATCGCGCGCAACAATATTGAAATGACGATAGGTGGTGACTTTGCCGAAAAAATATTTTACGTCGGGGTTATCCATCACCAACGCGCCAAGTCCGTCCCACAGGTTATCAAGGGAAAATAATCCTTTACGGTTATTCACCGATGGCTGGTAAGCGGGTTGAATGAATGATCGCCCGAGTTCAATGGTATAAGGAAGGAAATTCTTTTTGAAATTCTCACTGAAAGAAAAAAGCTCTGTAGTAGCCAGATGATACTCGCCATCGGGCAGTTGTGCTTGAATACAACGTATGAAACGATACCCTCCCACGATTTCTTTGTCACCGGGATTCCATACAATGAGTTGTTCGTAACAATTTTCACAGGTATCGAAATCATCAAGATCACAGTCTTTGCCGGTGCCACCGCCTGCAGCGCGGAAACTCACTTCACGCAGCCGGCCAATCTCTGAGAGTGTGTTCGGGGAATTGTGAATGTTAACGATGTAAATACAGTTGTCACCGTTATTCGCTTGCCGGACGAACGTATTTTCATTCAGCTCTTTTTCGAGAAACTCTTTCTTCACGGGAGCAATTACTGGCTTCATAGGATCGTGTTTCTTCACTTATTCATGAAACGGGCCTTTTCTTCCTTCACCAATCGCGTAAACATGTTCCTTCATCAGTTGTGCCCACTCGCGGTGTGAATGCGATCGATCGAAAATTTCCGCGTCGATCGGTTTATCAAAGGTAATAGTTATTGTTTTATTCCGCTGGAGAAACATCTCGTCAGCCAGATAAAACATTTCAATATTCGACTTTATTCCGAAGCGTTTTCTCCACAACGCAAAATTATAGAATCGCGAAGAATTTTTTCCGTCAATAAAACAGGGAACAACCGGCTTTTTATACTGGATGGCTTTGGCGATAAAACTTTTTTTCCATTCGAGATCCTGCACTTTTCCTTTCTGTTTTCTTGACACCAGCCCCGCAGGAAAAATAAGTATAGCGTTATCGGAGCTATAAGTTTCTTCGATCCTGGTGATCGCTGTCTGGGATCCGTGTTTATTCACCGGCACAAAAAGATCATCCATTGTTTTCAGGAAAAGCAGAATATCATTGACCAGGAACCGGATGTCGGGACGCTGTGGTGAAACAGCTTTCATAAGAGCAAGACCATCGAAACCGCCGAGCGGGTGATTAGAAGCAAGAATGAATCCGCCTTGTCGCGGAATATTCTCCGTATTCTTTCCAATGACCGTTGTATTGAATTCGCTCAGCACTTGATTCACAAAATCCATATTCCGCAAGTGACTATTGCGTTCAAAAAAATCGTTCACTTCATTTTCGTGCAAGATCTTTTTGATGTAACGGAGAACAAACCCGGGAAGCCATTTCAGAAGCTTCGGGTTTTTCGCCGCTATGATCTTTTCTATATCTATTAATTTCTCAGCACTCACTGCGCAAAAGTAATTCCCTTTTTGAAAATGAGACGTTGATCGTATTATCCGGAATTAATTGAAATCTCAATGATCTCTTACTTTTTCAGATTTACAACAATTGATCCGGTTAAAAAAAGCCCTTTGCGGACTGCCGCTTCTTTATTAATGAACCCTTCGGTCCCGGCTCAATAATTTTTTCGGATTTTTTTTCAAATCCTTCTATCCGGAAGTAAAAATGAACGCGTGATCTCATTCGTGAAACATTCAAATGTTGATTACCCTTTTTATTCTATTCCGCGCATCGCTGAGCTGAACGCCAATGAAAACAGGGCTTCCGGGCCGCTCATAAAAGATTATTCATCGTGAAATAGGTTAAAGTGGGGAAGTTATTAACAAAAGTGGGAAAAAGTGGGAAAAAGTGGTGAATTAATATTTACTTTTACCCCTCAGAATCCGGATCATGAATAGCCTCATTGGTGTTTACGAATGCAGTATGGATGCAAAAGGACGTTTGCTCGTTCCCGTTGCATTTAAAAAACAGCTGCAATCCGTTCTGAAAAAAGGTTTTGTCATCAAGCGCAGTGTCTTCAGGAAATGCCTTGAACTCTACCCGATGAAAGAATGGGAAGCACTGGTGAAGGATGTGAATAAACTGAACCGGTTCAAAAAGAAAAATGTTGACTTCATCCGCATGTTCAACGCCGGCGTAAAACCGGTGGAACTCGACGGAACCGGGCGTGTTCTTTTACCGAAAGATCTCATCCGTTTCAGTGGTATTTCCAGAAACATCGTTATGTCGGCAGCAGTGAACATGATCGAGATATGGGACAAGGATCAGTATGAACAAGCGATCAATGATCCTTCGATCGATTTCGGTGCACTTGCTGAAGATGTAATGGGAAGCATGGGTAATAAAGCGGAAGATGTTGACCTACCATAATCCCGTTCTTTTACATGAATGCCTGGAAGGATTACAGATCAGGCGTGACGGAAAATATGTGGATGTGACATTCGGCGGCGGCGGACATTCAGGAGCAATTCTTGAAAAACTCGGCACTGATGGAATGCTCATCGCTTTCGACCGTGATGAAGATGCTGCAGCAAATGTTCCCGATGATAAAAGGTTCATTTTCGTTCAGCAGAATTTCACCGCGATGAAAGATTTCCTCGTGAAACACAATCATTTTCCCGTTGATGGAATTCTCGCCGACCTCGGAATTTCCTCTCACCAGATCGATGAAGCATCCCGCGGATTCTCGACACGTTTCGAAGGGCCGCTGGATATGCGCATGGATCAGAGAATGAAAAAGACAGCTGCTGATGTGCTGAATGAAAAAAGTGAAAAGGAACTGAAGCAGATGTTCTCGCTCTATGGTGAAGTGGAAAATGCCGGGAAACTTTCGCGGATCATCGTGCATGCGCGCGAAGAGAAAAACATTTCCACGATCTCCGATCTGAAAACTTCGATTACTTCCTGCACACCGAAAGGGAAAGAGAACAGTTATCTCGCCCGCGTTTTTCAGGCGCTCCGCATTGAAGTGAACCAGGAACTCGAAGCGCTGAAACTTCTTCTCCGGCAATCGGCCGATGTGCTCAAACCGGGCGGAAGAATAGCGGTCATCGCTTACCACTCGCTTGAGGACCGATTGGTGAAAAATTTTTTCCGCTCCGGAAATTTTGAAGGAGAACTGGAAAAAGACATTTACGGAAATATTATCCGTCCGTTCGAACCCGTGAACAGGAAACCGATCACACCGGGCGAAAAAGAAATTGAAATGAATAATCGCGCAAGAAGTGCGAAACTAAGAATAGCAAAAAGATCCGCGAATGCCGCGGCCGCTAAAGCGGAATATGACCAAAAACACAATTAAGGAAACTCCTCCCGAAGAACAGAAGCCGAAGCAGAAAAGCAGCGGAGCAAACATCGTCACCCGTACCGTAGGATCAGTGATGAGCGGAGCCTTCCTCTCCCGCGAAAGTACATTGCGTACTCTTCCATTCATTTTTTTCCTCACGTTCATCGCACTGCTCTACATCGCGAACGGTTATTACGCCGAAGAGCAGATCCGCAAACTCAACACACTTACCAACGATATCAAAGAATTACGATCGGAATACATCGATTCAAAATCCGACCTGAGTTGTGCAAGCCAGCGATCACCGATCGTAGCACGCGCACAGGCACTCGGATTAAAAGATTCAGTCGGATCACTTCTGAAGATCGAAGTCAAAGTATTGCCCGCACCAAAAACTGAAAATTAAAAGTGGAAGAAAGAAAGATCATACTCAAGCGCGTGTACCTCGTGTACATTCTGTGCGGCGTGTTTGCGCTCGCGATCATTGCGCGCGTGTTCTTCCTTCAATTTGCACAGGGAAAAAAATGGGAACTCGAAGCGAAAAATTTCACCGAGAAAGAATTCGACATTGAAGCAGTGCGCGGAAATATTTTCGCCGTCGATGGATCATTGCTCGCTACTTCACTTCCTTATTATGATGTTGGAATTGATCCGCACGCGAATGCTTTTATCGATGATGCAGAATTTGATGATAGCGCGCAGGCACTCGCGAAAGGGTTGTCGAATATGTTCCCCGAAATTTCTTCTGCCGATTATTACCATCTGCTCATCAATGCACGCTCTGCAGGATTGCGTTATCAGCAGGTTGCGAAAAATATTTCTCACAAACAATTACAGGAAATAAGTGCATTGCCCCTCTTCCGCTCAGGGCGATTCAAAGGCGGATTCATTTACATGCAGCATAATCAAAGGAAAAGACTTTTCGGTTCATTGGCAGAACGAACCATCGGTTATGTGCATGGCGATAGTGGCCAGTTCAAAGTCGGACTTGAAGATGCATATGATTCTGTTCTCACCGGGATCAGCGGCAAAAGACTGATGCGGAAAATTGCCGGAGGTGTGTGGATGCCGATCAATAACGAAAATGAAATTGAACCACAGCAGGGAAAAGACATTTTAACAACGATCAATGTCAACATCCAGGATGTTGCGGAAAATGCACTGATGAATTCACTCGCTGCACACGATGCGAAATATGGTTGCGTGGTACTCATGGAAGTTTCTACAGGAGAGATCCGCGCGATCGCCAATCTTTCAAGGCAGGATTCCGGCGTGTACGTTGAAGATTATAATTACGCGATCGCAGACGCGCGCGAACCCGGTTCTACTTTCAAATTGGCATCACTGCTCGTTGCAATGGATGATGGCCGGGTTGATCTCACCGATAAAGTAGATCTCGAAGGCGGCCATCATGCTTACACTTCGAAAGATGTGATGAATGATTCGCACACACCCAAAGAAAATTCGGTGACTGTTGCAGATGCATTCTATGAATCTTCCAACGTAGGAATTTCCAAAACAATTTATGCAGCATACGGAAGAGATCCGAAAAAATTTACCGACGGATTGCATCGCCTGAAATTCGGAATGAAACTGGGCCTTCCTATAAAAGGAGAAGGAGAGTCATTCATAAAAAATGCAGGAGAAAATGACTGGTCCGGAATTTCTCTTCCGTGGATCTCCATTGGTTACGAATCGTTGATCACTCCGCTGCAAACGCTTACTCTTTATAATGCTGTTGCCAATAACGGCGTGATGGTGAAACCGATGTTCGTGAAAGAGATCCGTGAAAAAGGAAAAACGATCCGCACGTTCACACCGGAGATCATCAATGATTCAGTTGCAAAACCGGAAACAATTAAAAAAGCAAAACAACTTCTTGAAGGAGTTGTGCAATTCGGAACAGCACGCAACCTGAAAAATTCTGCTTATCCCATTGCAGGAAAAACAGGAACAGCGCAGATCGCAAAAGGAAGCGGGTATGGAAAAGACAAGAACAACGTTACTTACCAGGCATCCTTCGTTGGTTATTTTCCTGCCGACAAACCGAAGTATTCCTGCATCGTTATCGTTAACGCTCCTTCGGGCGATGTGTATTATGGCGGAGTGGTTGCCGGTCCGATCTTCAAACAGATCGCCGATCGTGTTTATGAAACAGATCTTGATCTGCATTCCGCCGTGAATTCACTTGCTGATAATGCCAATGAAATTCCGCAGATCATGAACGGGTTGAATGTGCAAACAATGAACGCTGCAAATATCCTGCAGATCGATCTGAAGAATGATGCAGGCACTGATGAATTCGCAAAAACAAATGTGAATAATAATTTCATCACACTTTCATCGAGTGATGCCGAACTCAGGTTGAGTGAAGGTTGGATGCCTGATCTCATAGGAATGGCCGGAGCGGATGCACTTTATCTCCTCGAGAAAAGAGGATATCGCGTGCGGCTCAACGGTGCAGGAGCTGTGCATTCGCAATCTGTTTCACCCGGACAAAAAATAACAAAGGATAAAGAGATCATCATCGATCTGTCGATATGAAATTATTGCGCGACATACTTTATAAAAGCAGGCTTCTCGAAGTGAGGGGATCGACGAATGTTGCGGTCGTATCTATGACGTTTGATTCGCGCAAAGCAGAGAAGGACGGATTGTTCATCGCAGTGCGAGGCACGGTTGCGGACGGTCACGATTTTATTTCAAAAGCTGAAGAACTTGGTGTTGTTGCAATTGTGTGTGAAGAATTTCCTGAAGTGATGAGTGAAAAGATCACCTATGTGAAAGTTGCAGACAGTTCTGCCTCGCTCGGTATCATGGCTTCGAATTTTTATGATGACCCTTCTTCTTCGATGAAACTCATTGGCGTGACCGGCACAAACGGGAAAACTACAACAGTCACATTACTCTATCATTTATTCCGCGCGCTCGGGATCAAAACAGGAATGTTCACCACGGTGCGCAACATGATCAACACAGAAGAAATTCCATCCACGCATACCACGCCGGATGCTATCGGGTTGAATCACCTGTTGCGCAAAATGGTTGATGCCGGATGCAAATATGTTTTCATGGAAGTGAGTTCGCATGCAGTGGTACAGAACAGAATTTCAGGATTGCAATTTGCCGGTGGAGTTTTCACCAACATCACGCACGATCATCTCGACTATCACAAAACTTTCGACGCCTACCTGAAAGCAAAAAAAGAATTCTTCGATCAGCTCAGTGAAGAAGCATTTGCGCTTGTGAATAAAGATGATGCGAACGGTGCAGTGATGGTGCAGAACACGCGCGCATTACGCCGATCCTATTCGGTAAAAAGTCTTGGTGATTTCAAATGCAGGATCATCGAGAACCAGTTTTCAGGTTTACATCTCAGCATCGACAATACAGAAATGTGGAGCAAACTCATTGGTAGTTTCAATGCATACAACCTTCTCGCTGTTTACGCAACTGCTGTTCTTCTCGGACAGGAAAAACTGAATGTGCTCACTACACTCAGCATACTCGGCCCCGTGGAAGGAAGATTCCAGTACCTGCGCAATGAAAGTGGTGTTACCGGGATCATCGATTACGCACACACACCTGACGCGCTCGAAAATGTTCTGAGAACGATTCAGGATATCAAAGGAGGAAATGAACAGGTGATCACCGTGATCGGTTGTGGCGGTGATCGCGACAGAACAAAACGTCCGCTCATGGCAAAGATCGCGTGTACGCTGAGCGATCGTGTTATTCTCACTTCTGATAATCCGAGAAGTGAAGATCCGGCTGCGATAATCCGCGAAATGCAGGAAGGTGTGGATGAAAAAAATTCGCGCAACACTATTTCGATCACCGACCGGAGAGAAGCGATACGCACCGCGGTCGCGCTCGCACGCCCGGGCGACATCGTGCTCGTTGCGGGAAAAGGACATGAAAAATACCAGGAAATAAAAGGAGAAAAATTTCCTTTCGATGATATGGAAATACTCAGTGAGAATTTAAAAAACGCCAAAGCCTGAACGATGCTCTACTATCTCTTCATGTGGTTGCATAAGGTGCACAATTTTCCGGGAGCGGGAGTATTCCGGTACATCTCCTTCCGCGCGGCGATGGCGGTATTCGTTTCGTTGCTCATCTCGATGGTTTTCGGAAAACGCATCATCACTTTTATCAAGAAAAAACAAGTAGGCGAAATGGTGCGTGATCTGGGACTGCACGGACAAAAAGAAAAAGAAGGAACGCCTACGATGGGCGGACTCATCATTCTTGCAGCGATCGTCATTCCCACCTTGTTGTTTGCAAAACTCGCGAACGTTTACATCATGCTCATGCTCATCTCAACAGTGTGGCTCGGCATCATCGGTTTCATTGACGATTACATCAAGGTTTTTAAAAAAGATAAACAGGGACTGCACGGAAAATTCAAGATCATGGGACAGGTGGGGCTCGGGTTACTCGTCGGGTCTGTTCTTTATTTCAATCATAATGTAGGTGTGAAAGAAAAAATTTCTGCGGCGAACAATGATCTCATCACGATGACCACTGAACAGTCTTCAGCTCCTTCGGCGCATCTCCCGATTTACGCAAGTGAGGAAACGCATTCACTGAAAACAACAATTCCATTCGTAAAAAATAATGAATTCGATTATTCAAAATTATTATGGTTCCTCGGTGATAAGGCGAAAGACTGGGCGTGGCTCATTTTCATTCCCATTGTCATCTTCATCATCACTGCTGTTTCGAACAGTGCAAATGTTACCGACGGAATTGACGGACTTGCATCCGGAACTTCTGCAGTGATCGGTGTCGTGCTGGGAATTCTCGCTTACGTTTCGGGCAATACCATCTTCGCCGATTACCTGAACATCATGTATATCCCCGACACGGGAGAACTTGTGGTGTTCATCGGCGCATTCATTGGTGCGTGCGTAGGATTTCTCTGGTACAATTCATATCCCGCGCAGGTTTTCATGGGAGATACCGGAAGTCTCGCGCTCGGTGGGATCATTGCGGTGTTTGCGATCGCGATCAGGAAAGAATTGCTCATTCCCATTCTCTGCGGAACTTTTTTCGTCGAGATATTCTCTGTCATACTTCAGGTCACAGTATTCAGGTTCCGCAAGAAAAAATTCGGTCTCGATTATGCAAGATCGCATCGTCTTTTCCTGATGTCGCCTTTGCATCATCATTACCAGAAAAAAGGAATGCACGAATCGAAAATTGTTTTTCGATTCCTCATCATAGCCATCATGCTCGGAATTCTCGCTATAGCAACTCTTAAACTGCGTTGATCACAGGATGAAACGCATCGTGATCATCGGCGCAGGAGAAAGCGGAACCGGCGCAGCAATGCTGGCGAAAAAAAAAGGAATGGATGTTTTTGTCACAGATAAAAACATCATCAAACAAAAGTACAAGGACGTTCTTTCAAATCTTGGGATCGAATGGGAAGAGGGAAATCACACGGAGAAAAAAATTCTCAGTGCCGATGAAGTGATCAGGAGCCCGGGCATACCGGGAACTGCGCCGCTCATTGTTGCATTGCGAAAAAAAGGAATACCGGTGATCAGCGAGATTGAATTCGCAGCGCGATTTACCAATGCGAAAATGATCTGCATAACGGGGAGCAACGGAAAAACAACGACGACACACATCATTCATCACATTCTGAAAAAAGCAGGAATGAATGTAGCGATGGGAGGTAATGTCGGAAAAAGTTTTGCCGCTCTTGTTGCAGAGAAGGAGTACGATTATTTCGTGATCGAACTGAGCAGTTTTCAGCTCGATGACATGTACGACTTCCGCGCAAACATCGCCGTGCTCACCAACATCACTCCCGATCACCTCGACCGGTACGATCACAAAATGGAAAATTATTCGGCTTCAAAATTCCGCATCACGCAGAACCAGCAGCCGGAAGACGCATTTATTTTCTGCATGGACGATGAGATCACGATGCAGGAAATGAAAAAAAGAAAAACAGCGGCGCACTTGTATCCTTTCACACAGAAAAATAAAGTGGAAGAAGGTGCATGGCTCAACGGAAATGAAATAATAATAAATACAAACCATAATCAATTCTCTATGACGATCGAAGAACTCGCACTCCAGGGCAAGCACAACATTTATAATTCCATGGCAGCCGGCATCGCCTCCCGCTTGCTGGAAGTAAGAAAAGAAACCGTGCGCGAATCACTCGCTGATGTTCAGAATATAGAACACCGGATGGAATTCGTTGCGCGCGTGAACAACATCGACTTCATCAACGATTCGAAAGCAACCAATGTGAATTCCACGTGGTTTGCACTCGAAAGTATGACCACTCCTGTTGTGTGGATCGTTGGCGGTGTCGATAAAGGGAATGATTACGCATCGCTTGTCGAACTGGTGAAAACCAAAGTGAAAGCGATCGTGATCCTCGGCACCGAGAATGCGAAGATCAAAAAGATATTCGGCAGCGTAGTGAAAAATATTTCTGAAGCGAAAACTGCACAGCAAGCTGTAACGTTGTCCTCGCGTTTTGCAACAAAAGGAGACACCGTTCTTCTTTCTCCTGCCTGCGCAAGCTTCGATCTTTTCGAGAATTATGAAGACCGCGGCCGCCAGTTCAAAAATGCTGTTCGCGCACTTTAAAAAAAATAAAATGAAAAGCAATCCTGTCACCGGAAAAGATCATTATCGTGAACTGGTTGATGCGCGCCTGAAAATACAAGGCGATGATTCGCATTACCTGGAAACAGTTCTCGAACATAATGGCATGCAATGGGTAAATCATTCCATTGCAACTTCGGTGGATATGACCTGGTTTGCATTGCGTGATATTCCCGGCCCCGTTACGCTGATCATCGGCGGAACGGATCGTGCCGATGATCATCATAAACTTATTCAATTCGTCAGTGAAAAAGTGCAAGTGGTGATCGCGCTCGGATCCACACCATGGAAATATTTCAATGCGTTCGAAGGAAAAACAAAAACAATATTGAAGGCAGAGAACCTGCATGATGCGATAGCGCTTGCTGCGTTGTACTCGGATGAAAAAATAAAAACAATTCTTTTTTCTCCTTCCTGCCCGAGTTATGATGCATTCGATAATTACAGGAATCGCGGTGACCGGTTCCGCGAACTCGTGAAAAAACTTCATCATGGCAACTGAGAACAGGATAAAATTATTCGGATTTCTCAAAGGCGACAAAGTGGTCTGGGTGATCGTTGTGCTGCTTTCTTTGCTTTCCTTGCTTGCAGTTTACAGTTCCATTGTTGCTCTTGCTTACAAACATCATGACGGGCAAACTGAATTTTATCTTTTCAAACATGCGCGTCTCATCCTGCTCGGGTTTGCACTCATGTACATCACGCACCGCATCCGCTACGTTTATTTTTCGCGCGTCTCACAGATCATGCTTTTTATTTCTGTGCCGCTTCTGCTCTATACACTTATTCATGGTGCGAGTGTGAATGATGCATCACGCTGGATCGCTATACCGGGAGTCGGCCTTACTTTTCAGTCTTCAGATTTTGCAAAGCTCGCGCTCATTATGTATGTCGCACGCGTGCTCACGCAGAAGCAGGATCAGCTCAATGATTTCAAACAGGTTTTCAGATCCATCATGCTTCCTGTTTTTCTCATTTGCGGATTGATCCTTCCCGCGAATTTTTCTACTGCTGCATTACTCTTCACCACGTGTCTTATCCTCATGTTCATCGGCCGTGTTCCGTTCAAGTCCATCGTTAAAGTGCTGGGCATTGCCATCGCAGGATTTTCCATGCTCATCATGATGGGATATTTTTTCCCGAAAGCACTTCCGCGCGTTCACGTGTGGGAACAACGTATCGTTGAATTTTTCAAAGGAGAAGAAGAAAAAGATCCGGACAAAAGTCTCCAGGCAAAACTCGCGAAGATCGCAGTGGCAACAGGAGGCATCACGGGTAAAGGCGCGGGCAATTCCACGCAGCGGAATTTTCTTCCCGAAGCGTATTCCGATTTTATTTATGCGATCATCATCGAAGAATACGGATCTATTTTCGGCGGCATCGGAATTACTCTTCTCTACATGATCCTTTTGTACCGCGGTGTGCGCGTCGCAACAAAAAGCCAGAAAACATTCGGGACGCTTCTTGCATTCGGACTTTCATTCAGTCTCATTTTCCAGGCACTTATCAATATGGCGGTCGCCGTGAATTTATTTCCGGTCACCGGCCAGTCGCTTCCTTTCCTGAGCATGGGAGGAACTTCATTGTTATTCTCCAGCATCGCAATTGGAATTATTCTCAGTGTAAGCCGCGAAACAGAATCGGGTGAGGATATTGAAGCGGAAAATAAAACGGAAGGAATACAGAGAGGAGGTGAAGTTGCCACAGCTTAAATTCATCATCAGCGGCGGCGGTACAGGCGGACATATTTTTCCGGCCATCGCTATTGCAAATGCACTCAAACTCCGCGTTCCGGATGCAGATTTTCTTTTTGTGGGAGCGGAAGGAAGAATGGAAATGGAAAAGGTTCCCGCTGCAGGATTCCGTATCGAAGGATTGAAGATCGCCGGATTGCAACGCAAACTCACGCTGAGTAATTTTTCTTTTCCTTTCAAATTACTCGGCAGCATCATGCGCGCGAAAAAAATACTGAAACGTTTTCGCCCTGATGCAGCTATTGGAACAGGAGGTTATGCAAGTGGTCCCATGCTGCGTGTTGCGTCCAATGCAGGAATTCCTACACTCATACAGGAACAGAATTCATTTCCCGGCATCACGAATAAAATTCTCTCGAAGAAAGCAAATCGCATCTGCGTGGCTTATGAAGGAATGGAAAAATATTTTCCGAAAGAAAAAATTGTTTTTACAGGAAACCCTGTTCGCAGTGATATTCTTGAACTGGAAGGAAAAAGAAAACAGGCATTGGGCATCTTCGGCCTTGCTGCGGATAAAAAAATAGTGCTGGTCATCGGAGGAAGCCTCGGGGCAAGAACAATCAACGAAACGATAAAGCAATGTCTGCAACAACTGCGTGAAAATAATATTCAACTCATCTGGCAAACGGGGAAAAATTATTTCCGCGAAGCAGAAGAAGCAGTGAAAAATGACCAGCGCGGAATGAAAGTTTTTGATTTCATTTCAAAAATGGATCTCGCGTATGCTGCCGCCGATGTGATCGTGTCGCGCGCGGGAGCAAGTTCCGTATCGGAATTATGCCTGGTAAAGAAACCAGCCATTCTCGTGCCTTCACCGAATGTGGCGGAAGATCACCAGTCTAAAAATGCGATGTCGCTGGTGAGAAAAGAAGCGGCATTACTCGTGAAAGATGCGGAGGCAAAGGAAAAACTTCCTGCAAGGATCATTGATTTATTGAACGATAAATTGATGCAGGAAAAACTTTCTGCGAACATCAGCACACTCGCTGTGAAAAATTCAGCAGAGCTCATAGCGAATGAAGTGCTTGAACTGATCGGAAAAAAGAAAACAGGATGAAGACACATCATCTGCATAATATTTATTTCATCGGTATCGGCGGTATCGGAATGAGTGCGCTTGCCCGTTTCTTTCTTGCTTCAGGAAAAAAAGTTTCCGGTTACGACAAAACTCCTTCTGCGATTACGGATGAATTGCAGAAAGAAGGAGCAGTAATTCATTTTGATGACGAAGTGAAAAATATTCCGGAAGAGATCAGGAAAAGTACGGAAGGTGTACTCGTGGTGTGGACGCCGGCTGTTCCGGAAGATCACCATGAACTCAATTGGTTTCGTTCCGAAAATTACAAACTCATGAAGCGCGCGCAGGTGCTCGGGCTCATCACGGACGACGCGCACACGATCGCGATCGCGGGCACGCACGGAAAAACGACGACGACTACACTCACTGCGCATTTGTTGCGTACCGGGGGCATCGACTGTTCCGCTTTTCTCGGTGGTGTTTCCGGGAATTATCATACCAATCTTCTTCTTGGAAAAAATATTTCCGATGAAAAAATTCCCGCGATAGAAAAAATTGTTGTTGCAGAAGCAGACGAATTCGACCGTTCATTTTTATGGCTGCATCCCGCAGTCGCCATCATCACTTCGGTTGATGCCGATCATCTCGATATTTATAACGATGCTTCTGCGATGTATGATTCCTACAGGCAATTTGCAGGACAAGTGAAGGAGAAAGTGATCGCGAAAAAAACAGTGATTGAAAAACTCGGGCTCGTGAAAACAAAAGTCCTGAGCTATTCACTCGATTCCAATGCAACGGATTCTTACGCGGAGAATATCCGGATCAGGAATGGAAAATATTATTTCGATATGAATTGCTGCGGAGATCGTCTCGAAGATCTGAGTCTCGGTTTGCCCGGGAGGCATAACGTGGAGAATGCGGTAGCTGCAGTTTCAGCGGCGAAACAGGCTGGTGTGAAAAATGAAGCGGTGCGTGAAGCGCTTTCTTCTTTCAAAGGAGTTGCGCGGCGTTTTGATTATCGTTTTGTAAATGAAAAAGTAGTTTACATTGACGATTACGGCCATCACCCGGCCGAACTGGAAGCGTGCATTTCATCGGCGCAGGAATTATTTCCCGGGAAAAAGATTACTGCAGTTTTTCAGCCGCATCTTTTTTCACGCACAAAAGATTTCGCCGGTGAATTTGCTTCGGCGCTCAGCAAACTTGACGATGTGATCCTTCTCGAAATTTATCCGGCAAGAGAAAAACCGATCGCGGGGATCAATTCTTCTTTCCTGTTGTCATTGATAAAAACGAAAAAGAAAAATCTCTATACAAAAGAAGAACTCGTGGAAAAAACAATGCAGCATGATTTTGATGTGCTCATCACCATGGGAGCGGGCGACATCGATCGTTTTGTTGAACCATTTGAGAATGCATTGCGAAGAAAATTCAATACCGAAGCGACAAGCAGAAAGGAGAATACAAAATGAAAAAAATACTCATCATTTCACTCTGGTCATTGCTTGGAATCGGGCTTATCACCGCAATGACATTTGCAGGAAAGGCACACCTGCATCGTGTTTGTCCGAAAGTAAATATTGTCATCGACAGGAAATGTTCTGATATTTTTCTCGATGAAGATCATGTGCTGAAATTACTTTCCGATCATCACGCCAACCCGGTTGGAAAACAGATCGCCGATATTGATGTTCCTGCTATTGAAAAATTAATGCTGAATCATCCGGCTGTTGAATCGGGAGAAGTTTTCATGGATGTGGATGGAACACTCAACATTCATCTTCACCAGCGGAAAGCAGTTGCTCGCATCCTCACTTCTTCCGGCGAATCCTATTATTTCGATGATCGTGGTTTTCTCATGCCGTTGTCGGATGAATGCACCGCGCCTGTTCTGTTGTTCAATGGAAATTTCAACGACACGTATGCTTCCGCTTATGAAACTCCTTTTGATAAATCAGATCCCGATTCTGTTTTTGAAACGCCAACGAAACTCGACGACATCTGGCAGATCACGAAAAAACTGCAGGAAGATTCTTTACTCAGGTCGCAGATCGTGCAGGTGTATTTTACCAATGAAAAAGGATTTGAACTCGTGCCGCGCATCGGGAAACAGATCATCATTCTCGGCGATGTAAATGAACTCGGAGAGAAGCTGAAGAAGCTGGATGTATTTTATCGCGAAGGAATGGTGCGCACCGGCAAATGGAATGAATACAGTGTCATTAATCTCGAATATAAAAACCAGGTAGTCTGTACAAAAAAATAAACTCTCATCATGGCATCAGAAAATTTAAATGATCTCGTCGTTGGACTTGATATAGGTACAACCAAGATCGCCGTTCTCGTAGGCAGTCGCAACGAACACGGAAAGATCCAGATCCTCGGTATTGGAAAAGCAGAATCACTCGGTGTTGCCCGCGGTGTTGTTCTGAATATTGATGAAACGGTCCGCGCCATAAGGCAGGCGGTGGACGAAGCTTCCAACAAAGCGAACGTCAACATCAAAGTCGTGAATGTCGGCATTGCCGGACAGCACATCAAATCTTTGCAGCATCGCGGTATGCGAACGCGCCGAAGCATTGAAGATGAAATTTCGCAAAAAGATATTGACGAACTCATCGAAGACATGTATCGTCTCGCCATGCAACCGGGCGAAGAGATCATTCACGTTATTCCGCAGGAATATATCGTGGACAATGAAGTGGGAATTAAAAATCCGATCGGGATGGCAGGCACACGGCTCGAAGCGAATTTTCACATCATCACCGGGCAGGTTGCGGCAGCAAAAAATATTTACAAATGTGTTGCGAAAGCCGGGCTCGAGGTGGCCGATCTTACACTCGAACCACTCGCGTCTGCCGATGCAGTGTTGAGTGAAGAAGAAAAAGAAGCAGGTGTGGTGCTCGTGGATATCGGTGGCGGAACAACTGATGTTGCAGTTTTTCACGATGGCATTATCCGCCACACTGCCGTAATTCCATTCGGTGGAAATATTATCACGGAAGACATCAAAGAAGGATGCAGCATTATAAAAACGCAGGCAGAGTTGCTGAAAATAAAATTCGGATCGGCGCTTGCGAGCGAGAATCAGGAAAATGAAATTGTATCCATTCCCGGTTTGCGCGGGCGCCCGCACAAAGAAATTTCAGTGAAGAATCTCGCACACATCATCCAGGCGCGCATGGAAGAGATCATCGAACACGTGTACTATGAAATAAAAAATTCCGGGTTTGAGAAAAAACTCATCGCTGGTATCGTGGTCACCGGTGGAGGAAGCCAGTTGAAACACATTACACAACTCATCGAATACGTAACAGGAATGGATACGCGCGTTGGTTTTCCAAATGAACATCTCGGTGCAAGTTCAGAAGAGATTACGAGCCCTACTTACGCAACAGGGGTAGGATTAGTGCTTCGCGGATTATTGAAACACCAGAAACAAAAAGCTGCGGAAGCAAAAACAAATAAAGTGCAGAATCATTCGCAGAAAACGAAAGGCAATTGGTTTGACCAGATTTTCTCGAAGGGAAAACAGTGGTTTGAAGATGATAATTCACATTGAAAAAAATGCTGAAATGAACAATTACACGTTAGTAAGTTATGCGTGTGTTACGTCCGGCTTTTTTCTCGGTAAACTAATTTTCAACGATTTTTTATCCGTGCAAATCAATGGACCAATACAAGATGTTCAATGAATCAAATGAAAATGATCGGCACGCCGGTGATCATAACAAGGAAACGCCTTCGGATCGGTGGGAAGAGACGGAAGAAACGTTTGTGAGTGAAGAACCACTTGCTTTCGGAGAAAATGCACAAACAGAAAACGCACAAAAAGAAAATTCAGAAATAAAAAATAATTTGAACACAACCCCAGCTCTCACTAACTCCGGCGAATCTGATCGGACTAACACGAAAGAAAACATGAAATTCGATCTTCCAGAACAATCCTCGATCATCAAGGTGATCGGCGTAGGCGGCGGCGGCAGCAACGCGGTCAACCACATGTACCGCGCAGGAATAAAAGGTGTCGACTTTGTTGTCTGCAATACCGACAAGCAGGCGCTCGACATGAGCCCTGTTCCGTTCAAAGTCGTGCTTGGTACTACACTCACCGAAGGGCGTGGCGCTGGATCCATTCCGGAAGTCGGAAGAAATGCTGCGATCGAAAATATCGAAGACATACGCACGATTCTTGCGAACAATACAAAAATGGTTTTCATCACAGCGGGAATGGGAGGTGGAACAGGAACAGGGGCTGCTCCCATCATTGCGGGAATTGCGAAGGAAATGGGAATTCTTACAGTGGCAATTGTTACGGTTCCATTTCTGTTTGAAGGAAAAAAACGCCGCGCACAAGCGGAAGACGGAATAGAACAACTCAAGCAGAATGTGGATACGCTGCTTGTGATCTGCAATGATAAATTGCGTGAGATGTATGGTAATCTGAAACTCAGCGATGCATTCTCCCATGCAGACGATGTGTTGACGATAGCTGCAAAAAGTATTGCGGAAGTCATCAGTCTCACGCAGCAGATCAATGTTGATTTTGCAGATGTATGCACCGTGATGAAGAACAGTGGAGTGGCTATCATGGGATCTGCAATGGCGTCGGGCGAGAATCGCGCTATACGTGCAGTTGAAACTTCGCTTAATTCTCCGCTGCTCAATGATAACAACATCATCGGTGCGCGCTATGTACTGCTCAACATCATCTCCGGTGCGAATGAGATCACGATGGATGAACTCGGGGAGATCACCGATTACATACAGGAAGCAGCCGGGCAAACAGCAGAGATCATCAAAGGTTACGGAGTAGAACCTTCCTATGGAGATGCGGTGAATGTGACCATCATTGCTACAGGATTCAATCAGAATAATTCTGCAGGATACGAGTACACGCGCAAAACTGCCGAACAGAAAATTGTACGTTCACTGGTAGAACCGGAAATTGTAGAAGAGAAAAAAGAAGAACCGAAAGTGGAACTTGCAAATCCACTCGAACCATTTCTCATTCACAAACAGCCCGATCCGCAACCTGAAATAAAAGCAGAAGAAATTGTTGAAGAAAAAACCGAAGAAAGAGCGAACCCGCTTGAACCATTCCTGAAATCAGAATCAACGGAAGAAATTATTTCAGAAACTGTTTCTGCTGAAGTGACAAATCCGCTCGAACCGTTTCTTGTTGCAAATACTGCGGAGACTGTAAGTGAAATTTCAAGCGAACCTGTTGCAGAAGTGCAGGAAGAAAAAACAGAAGAGGTGGTTGTAAGCGAAGCTACACCGGAGATCATTACGGAAGTTTCTTCTGAACCCGTTGCAGAAACAACAACACCCGAAAATACTACGGAAGAAATTTCTTCCATGCCGGAGTTCACGCTGAGCACAACCAGCGAAGAAACAGTAACCGCCGAAGAGCAACCAGAACCTGTTATGAATACCGAGGTTGAATTCGAGATCACAAATCTCAATTCATCCGGCGAAGAAAAAGCGGTGGAGTGGAATAATGAGCCGGTGTGGAATGATTCTTCATTGGTGAATGAAACAGAAAAAGAAGTAACAGCAGAATTGCCCGCCCGGATGACACAGTCGGACGCGGAAAATAATATTTCTGCTTCTACGGAAGTTGTTCCGGAGATCCAGGCAGAAACGACTGAAACACCGGAAGTGGTGATGGAAAAACAGGAAGAGATCGCTTCAGTGAGTGAACCTGTTGCTGAAATTTCTTCAGTGAATGAACCGGTGCTCATTACAAAAGAAGAGCCGGTTGCTGAAACTCCATCGCAGGAAACCATCGACGCGGAAGAAGAAGCACGCCGCATCAAGATCATTGAGCAGGAGAAAAAAGCGCAGGAGCGTATCCAGCGTTTGAAGGAACTGAGCATGAAACTGAAAACTCCGCAAGCGCTCAATGAAATGGAAAAGGAGCCGGCTTACAAACGCAGAAACATCACGCTCGAGAATGTTCCGCACTCATCTGAATCGCAGATCTCACGTTTTACACTGACGGAGAACGAAGATAAAAAGATCGAGATCCGCCCGAATAATTCTTTCCTGCACGATAACGTTGACTAAATAAAAAACAAAAAGAAAAAAACAAATCCCAAATAGAGAATACGTTTCGGAATAAGTTTTTTTGAGATTTGAGATTTTTTGTTTGAGATTTTATTAAGATGGGAATTGAAGAAAAAATAAATGCTGATATCAAAACAGCAATGCTTGCTAAAGAGCAGGGAAAACTCGAAGCATTGCGCGCGATCAAATCGGTGGTCATTATTCTCAAAACGTCACCGGAAGGATTAACAGAAGACGCAGCAATGAAAGCGCTGCAGAAAGAAGTGAAGAAGAGGAGAGAGACCGCAGAAATTTATAATCAGCAGAACAGGAAAGATCTCACTGATGTTGAAATTTTCCAGGCAGGGATCATCGAACAATATTTACCGAAACAAATGAGCGAAGCAGATCTTCGGGCTGCACTTGCTCAATTGATAAAAGAAGTGGGTGCATCATCGCCCGCAGATATGGGAAAAGTAATGGGCGCAGCAACAAAAAAATTCGCAGGACAAGCCGATGGAAAAATGATCTCATCCATTGTGAAAGAACTGCTCGCAACTCCGCAATAATAAAACGGTGACTGCGCAAGATTAAGTGTGTTGTTTAATTGTGTTTGTGTGTTTGAAAACCCGGTAGTGTGTGACCGGGTTTTCTTTTTTCTCCGCGTGCAGGTGTGCGTGTACGCCTACACGCGGAAGGGAAGAGAAACGGTCCATTTTTCAAGGTTGTATTATAGCACAATCTTGTTCAGGAGCGGCGGCTGCATCACTTCTTATTTTCTCCTGTCCGGCTGCAGCGCATTACACGCCTGCTCTTTGTCAGGGTGCGTTCCGAAAAATTTCGAAATCGAAAAGACAAAGAGCAGGCGGGGTAAAAGCACTGCATCCGGGCTAAAAAATTCCGTCCTCATCTTTTCATTCACAAAAAAAGCCGATCAGATCTGACCGGCTTTTATTTTATTGAAAAAAAATATTTTATTGTTTCACCACTTTGATCGTCGTAGAAATATCTCCCGCCTGCATTCGAATGAAATAAACTCCTTTCGAAAGTCCGTCGGTATTCCAGTTGATGATGTGCTGTCCTGCAGCAACAGTTCCATTCTCGAGCACAGCCACTTCATTGCCGAGTACATCGTACACGCGTATGTTCACAGATGCGCTCATGGAAAGCGCATAATCGATCTGTGTAGAAGAACTTACAGGATTAGGAACACATTTGAATGACCGGCTGATCGCGTCGGCTGTGTTGATGCCGGTTGCAGTAACAGTGACTGAAGTGCAGTTAGTATCGACACAACTGGAGTTCGACACATCCACGTAGTACATACAGAGTGCGTATGTTCCGGCGCTTGCGTAGGTATGCGTAGAAGTCTGACTTGTTCCCGGACTTGTTGCATCACCCCAATCGTAAACGTATTGTGGAATTGCGGCTCCGGTTCCGGTACCCGTAACAGAAATGGATAAACCATTCGGAGTAACAGTTGGTCCGGAAGTGATGGTGCACTGGGCATTCGAGCGGACGAAGAATCCGATCGAGAGAAGCGAAAAAAGAAAGTAGATTTTTTTCATGTGGTCGGTTTTGGTTGGTGTAATAAAAATAACTCTTTCCGGTGATTCCTGAAAATTCCCTGCGCGAAATTAATCACAAGGAAATGTTCAGATCACTGGTAATTCTTGAGAAGTTCCTGGTCGAGCAGGGTACCGAACGGAACAAAATGTCCGACGGGAATAATTTCGAAATCAATGACACCTGCTTTTACCATTGGAAAAGTAGAAAGGATTCTCTTGGCTTCTGTTGCATTTTCGCATTCAAGAACAAGCATCACGCCCGGGCGGTCTTTTCGGAAATAAACTTCGCGCACGAGATCTTTTGCATAAAGCATCCAGATGTGAAGTGCTTCCTTCACCACCACGCCACGGATATTTTCTTCAGTAGCGGAAGGAAGGATCTTATCAATGGCGTAAATTTTCATGGGTGATTATTTAGGATTGCGCAGATGTGTTTTCGTTTCCTGAATTTTTTTTCCTGTTCCTGGAGCTGTCGAGGAGCAACAACAGGCAGAAAGGTAAAGCGTGCACGCCTGCCACTGCCGGAGGATAACCGAAAATAACAGCGACCACGGTGAGTGCTGCGGCCGATGCAATTCCGATCAGTGCTATTTTTCTCATCTTCGACATGAATCAAAGATAGCAGGAAAAAAATCGAAAAAAATCGAAAAAACAAATCCCAAAGCCGGTTAAATGACTTTGGGATTTGAAATTTGATTTTCAGAATTTCCCTACATCATTCCTTCCATTCCGCCGCCCATTGGAGGCATCGCGGATTTTTCTTCTTTTATTTCTGAAAGAACACATTCCGTTGTGAGCAGCATTCCCGCAATGGAGCCCGCATTCTCAAGTGCAACGCGTGTTACTTTTGTCGGATCGATGACACCTGCATCATAAAGTTTTTCATAAACGTCGGTGTGCGCATTGAATCCGAAATCTCCTTTTCCTTCGCGCACTTTCTGAACAACGATTGACCCTTCCACACCTGCATTTTCGCAGATCTGGCGGAGTGGTTCTTCGAGTGCACGGCGAATGATCTGGATACCGGTCATCTCATCTTCATTATCACCTTTCAGTTTGTCGAGTGCTTCCTGCGCGCGGATGTATGCGACGCCACCACCGGGAACAATTCCTTCTTCCACCGCAGCGCGTGTTGCAGCAAGTGCATCATCAACGCGGTCTTTCTTTTCTTTCATTTCAGTTTCCGTAGCAGCGCCGATATAAAGAACAGCAACACCACCTGCAAGTTTCGCAAGACGCTCCTGTAATTTTTCTTTATCGTAATCGGAAGTCGTGGTTTCGATCTGCGCTTTGATCTGGTTTACACGCGCTGTGATATCGGCTTTTTTTCCAGCACCGCCGACGATCGTTGTGTTGTCTTTGTCAATGGTGATCTTCTCAGCTTTTCCGAGGAAAGAAAGATCAGCGTTCTCAAGTTTGAATCCGCGTTCTTCGCTGATGAGAATTCCACCAGTGAGAACGGCAATATCTTCGAGCATCGCTTTGCGGCGATCACCGAATCCCGGCGCTTTCACTGCAGCAATGCGCAATGATCCGCGGATCTTGTTCACCACGAGAGTAGAAAGAGCTTCACCATCTATATCTTCTGCAATGATGAGAACAGGTTTCCCGGTCTGCACTGCTTTTTCCAGAATAGGAAGCAATTCTTTCATGTTCGAAATTTTCTTGTCGTAAATAAGAACAAGAGGATTTTCGAGAACAGCTTCCATTTTATCTACATCAGTTACGAAGTAAGCGGAGATATATCCGCGATCGAATTGCATTCCTTCTACTACGTCAACTGTGGTTTCCGTTCCTTTTGCTTCTTCCACTGTGATCACGCCTTCTTTTTTCACTTTCGCCATTGCTTCTGCAATGAGTTTTCCGATGGCGCTATCGTTGTTGGCAGAAATAGTTGCAACCTGCTGGATCTTCTGGTTATCGTCACCAACTTTCTTCGACATTTTGTGAAGAGAATCGACGACTGCTGCAACTGCTTTATCAATTCCGCGTTTCAGGTCCATAGGGTTAGCACCAGCTGCCACATTTTTCAAACCTGTAGTAACGATTGACTGGGCAAGAACAGTTGCTGTAGTTGTTCCATCGCCTGCAACATCTGCAGTTTTAGATGCAACTTCTTTCAGCATCTGTGCGCCCATATTTTCCACCGCATCTTTCAGTTCGATCTCTTTTGCAACAGTAACACCGTCTTTCGTGATTACCGGAGAACCGAATTTTTTATCGATGACCACATTGCGGCCCTTGGGACCGAGTGTGACTTTAACAGCATTTGCGAGTGAATCGACGCCGCGTTTCAGTGCGTCGCGCGCTTCAAGATCAAAATCAATTTTCTTTGCCATTGTTCAAAGTGTTTTTAGAATTGTGTGTGAAATTAAATGACGGCGAATATGTCTGATTCGCGCATAATGAGATAATCCTTACCATCGATCTGTACTTCTGTTCCGGAATATTTTCCATAGAGAACAGAATCACCGACCTTAACGGTCATGGGTTCATCTTTTTTTCCGTTTCCTACTGCAACAATTTTTCCGCGTTGCGGTTTTTCTTTTGCAGTATCGGGAATGATAATTCCGCCGGCAGTTTTTTCTTCAGCGGCAGCAGCTTCTACGACCACGCGGTCGGCCAAAGGTTTGATCTTCGGGTTAGCCATTTTTACTTCGTGTTTATTGGTTTGACATGAATTGAATGTGAAAGGAATTTTTCCGATCAGCGAATCTGGTTGAACGAAAATTATGCCATTGAAAAAAAATCATTCGAACAAAGACAAAATTTCAGAAGTATTAAAAAAGAAAATGCCGGAAATGACATCCTGACATTTTAAATTTTAAAATTTTATTTTCCTCCTCCTGGTTTTGCAACCGGTTTAGCTGCACCGCCGTTACCGCCACCGAATGGATTTGCAGTAGCGCCGCCGCCTTTATTCATATTGTCGAAATCACCGGCGCGGTCTTTTGTGGTTGAAGTTTCATTGACGTTGTTTCCGCCACTCGCTGCTTTTTTCAACCGAACTGTTGAGTAAACGCTGAGTACAAAAAGGAAAATAGCGAGATACCAGCTTGCTTTTTCAAGAAAATCTGCAGTGCGCCGAACGCCCATTACCTGCGATCCGGCAGTGAATCCTGCAGCAAGCCCGCCGCCTTTCGGATTCTGGATCAGTACAGCAAGCACGAGCATGATGCAACAGAGAATAATCAGTACACTAATGACGGCATCCATTTTAAAAAAGATTTATGGTGATGGTGTTCGTTTCAGTTCTTCAATAAGGGCTGCAAAGTAAACGGTTTTTTCCGGATATTTCAAACTCAGCTTCTGGTAAGCCCTGATGGCTTTAGGAATGTTCCCCTGTTTCGCATAGATGCGCGCGAGGGTCTCGGTAAGGAATTCATCGCTGTCCTGCACACTTTTCCTTGCATAATTCACCGGGTTATAAAACTCATTTTTCTTCGCTTTTATTTTGGGCTGGTTCTGAATGAATTTCTCAATGAGTTGCTCATCGTGTTCCGCTGTTTTTTCTTCGGGGACAGAAATTTTTTCTGCATTCAACTGGTGAAGCCAGTTGCCGAAAGTGAATTCACCGGCAGGCAAAATTTCCTCTTCTTTCTTTTCTTCGTTCACGGGCGGCTTCTCCGCATTTTTTTCAGATGGAATAATGAAAGGAGTTTTCTTTTTATGTACGAAAACCGGAATCTCTTCTGCGTCCTCATCAATGGTTTTACTTTTCCCTGTAATTTCTTCGAGTGAAGGAAGTGAATCATCCACTTCGAGTTCGATAGAAGAGGTAATGGCTTCGCGGATTATTTCCTGTTGAACAGGATCCTGCGGGATGGGATTATCTTTTTCACTTTCTTCCGCAATAGTATCCAGCGTTTTTATTTCCCACGAAGTATCTGGTTCCGCAATTTCATCCGTCGTGGTTCCTATATCTTCACTCTCGCCCGGTTCAACGAGCACGTAAAGCAGCGTATTGATCTCGTCAGCAGCTGATGGATTTTTTTCAACAGGAATATTTTTTTCAGTTGCTTTTTCTTTTTCAGCTTTTATTTCTTCGATGCGCTGATCGAGTATTTGCTGCGGCGTCATTTGCCAGTGATGCAATAACTGGAGCTGTCGCATCATGCCCGATTCCCATTCGTCGGGGTCCTGCGTGAATTTTTTCTTCGGGAATTCCGGTTGAAGAATCTCTTTCGGAATTTCTTTTTCAATTTTCTTTTCTTCCGCGATCACTTTTTCTTCCACTTCCGCGGCTGCTTTTTTCGTGATCAGTTCATACAGCACTTTTCTATTGGTGGAATACGCCGCTGCAACACGGAGCTGATTGTTGTACAGAAAATTATTTTCGTTGTGCAGACTTTTTATGTAGAGCAAATGCGCGGTCTGGAAATAAGGAAACTGCTGCAGCACGGCATCCAGTTCTGCTCCGGCATCTTTGCCGAGCGAAACCGGATCATTCATCCATTGTATCATTTGCTGCAGATTCATTACCAGGCGTTGATAGATCTGTTCATGATGTCCTGTACGAGCTGATCGTTAATGTCTTTGATCAATTGATCTTCCACCGAAGCTAAATTCTGTGAAGCAGAAAAATCAGAATAGCGGCTGAAGTTGGAATTGAAACTCAATTTATTATTGATCGCGTCGGTATATTTCACATTCACGGTTATCGTGAGCCGGTTCATAGCTGCCTGGTTAGTGGTGCCTGCCTGTATCGCTGCCGGTGAAACGGAATACGCGGTTACATTTCCTTCGAAATTCAGGTCGCCTCCACTCGGCACCATTTTCATTCTCGTTTGCCGCTGTATAGCATCGCGCAGAGATTCAGTGAGTGAATTTGCATAAGTAGCTTTTGCAAGCGGTGCAGAATTGGTGAAAGGAAGAACGGAAACAGTAACGGTATCTGTCAATTCAGGCCGGCCGCCAGTGAGTGAATATGGAAATTTACAGAAACTGCTCTGGAGAATGAGAAGAGTAAAAGATGCAAAAAGAAAATTCCGGAAAGTCTTCATCCTTTGATATCGTATTCGTTGATCTTCCTGTACAAAGTGCGTTCCGAAATGCCGAGTTCCTTTGCCGCATTCTTCCGTTTTCCCCTGTGTTTTTCCAAAGCTTTCTTAATTAATTCTATTTCCTTATCCTGGAGTGAAAGAGAATCTTCCACAATTTCTTCCGGAGCATGTATCTCTTCCGTAACATCATTCCAGTTGGGAGAATGAATGATCACCGATTCCTGCCGGGGAACAGCCGTGTTCATTTCAGAAAAATGTTTCTGGATGACCGGTGCATTCTGCTGGAGAATTTCCGGTGTGATCCTTCCGCCGTTCTGAATCAACTGCATTGTGAGTGATTTGAGATCATTCAATTCCTGGCGCATCTGCTGCAGCAACTGGAACATGAATTCGCGTTCGCGCGGGTCCGCTGCTTCCGTACGTGCGAGTGCAGGAACTCCGCCGATCGCATTTTTATTATCGGGCAAATATTTATTCAGTATTGCCGAATCAATTTCGCGCGATTTCTCAATGATGGAAAGTTGTTCTGTCACATTTTTCAATTGGCGAACATTTCCATGCCAGTAATAATTCGTAAGCAGGTGTTCCGCATCAGGCAATAGTTTGATAACGGGCATGCGGTATTTCGCAGCGAAGTCAGCAGCAAATTTCCGGAAGAGCAATTGAATGTCCTGCCGGCGATCGCGCAGCGGGGGAAGAAGGATCGGAACGGTATTCAAACGGTAATAAAGATCCTCGCGGAATTTTCCGCGGCCTGTCGCATCCGGAATATTCACATTCGTTGCAGCAACAACGCGCACATTTGTTTTCTGAACTTTTGAAGAACCCACGCGAATGAATTCTCCCGTCTCGAGCACGCGCAGGAGGCGCGCTTGTGTAGCGAGCGGCATTTCCGCTACTTCATCCAGAAAAATAGTTCCGCCATCAGCCACTTCAAAATATCCTTTACGCGCTTCCATTGCGCCGGTGAAAGAACCTTTCTCATGGCCGAACAATTCGGAATCAATAGTTCCTTCGGGAATAGCACCACAATTCACAGCAATGTAAGGCCCGTGTTTTTTTGCGCTGAGCTGATGAATAATTTTTGGAAAAACTTCTTTTCCTGTTCCGCTTTCTCCGTTGATGAGCACCGAAAGATCAGTGGGCGCCACCTGCGCTGCAATATCGATTGCGCGATCGAGCAGGGGAGTGGTGCCGATAATTCCGAAGCGTAGTTTTATTTCCTGGATGGTCATTTAAGTTGTGCCAAGTAAAGTTTTGATCTTAGATCTGAGTTCTGGTATCCATGAATTGGCAGTTTCGAAAACCACTTCAATGTTTACCTGGAAATATTCGTGAATTATCACATCTCTCATTCCTGCCATTCTTTTCCACGGAATATCCTGATGTAGTTCGCGGAATTCGACCGAAATATTTTTTGTGGCTTCTCCGATGATCTCTATTTGCCTGATGACAGCATCCTGGATCATACGCTGATCGAGAAATTTCTCCCGCGTAATATCCTTCATGTATTCCTCGATTTGCACTGTACATTCCAGAATATGCCCGAGATAAATAGAATTATCCTTTTTCATTGAGCAGGTATTTGAGGTCTTTGAATATATATTCTTTCAATTTCTCGTTTCGAAGTCCGCCAAGAGTTACAACATCAACTTTATTTCCGATAAGGATCTCAAGGTCCTGGTGAAATTTCACGAGATCGATGAGTGTGATTTTTGCGCGGAGATCAACAAGGATGTCAATGTCACTTTCCGGGGTTTCTTCCCCTCGTGCATAAGAACCAAAAATACCGATCATCTTCGGCTCATAGGCTGCAAGATAATTGACGATGATATTTTGTTTTTCCTGATTTATCATTTGATGAAGCGTTGTTTTATTTCTGGGATGGTCATTTTAATTCTTAGGTAATAAATTTGTTTTATCAGCTTTTACGATTAGATAGTTTATAAATGCGCTACAGGTGATCAGCATAAAAATAGCATCCTCATCGGCCACATTTACTTCATCGACCAAAGAATGCCTGAGTCCGCCTTCATCATTGGTATAAGCATACAACTTTTGTAAGGCGAGCTCAAAGGCGGGATGAATTTCTATTTTACTCTTAATTACTTTTAATGCCGCTCCGAGAGTTGCTTTGTCATCCGAAGCAATAATTCTGCATAAACTTTCGACCGCGCTAATAGCCTCTTTAATTGTGTTTCTATAGTCAGGGTTTTCTTTGTTGGATAGAGAGCCAAGCGCACTTTTCAAATGAATATTTACCGCTTTTAATCTTCCAGTTGATGTAGTTGTTATACCATCTGCCAAGGACTTTATTTCGATTTCCGAAGTTATTGGTGAAATACTTCCATTAATAAATCTGTAGGCAGAAGATTCTCGTGCTAACATTGCGTTACAAGCCTCAGAGAAGTCTTCTTTAGATTGAAAATCCGAAATCTGATCATAACTAAACTCAAGCAAATTATAGATATCATACCATTTGGCCCTATAAAAAAACCAAGAACTGACATACTGAATTAAATCGCCAGTATTAAATGGGATTTCATCAATTCTTTTCTTAAAAAAATGATGCCAAAGTGATCTTATATATTGTTGCGGAAAACCGTAAACATCACTCCAATATCTTTTGCTTCTAACGTTCGTTAAGAAAGCAATATCATAAACATTCCATAGAGTGTTTTTCAATGATTCATCAATAGACTTGATTTGTAAAGTCGCTATTGGAATTGTTTCTCCAATTCTATCTGAAAATTTCATTCCACCACCCTCCCTATCAAAGTCGTCAAACTGCAAGATTCAGCAAGCACATTCACATAATTACCCGGCTTCATCTCCGCACTTAATTCTCCATTCTCCATTCTCCATTGCTTCGGAAAAACAACAACAATGTTCTGCGAATTTCTTCCCGACCATTTATCATCATTACGTTTCGAAGTTTTTTCAATCAACACACGATGAATTTTTCCGACGCCGGCTTTCACTCTGCGTTCTGTCAATTTCTGTTGGACAACGATCACTTCTGCAAGTCTTCTTTTCTTCACTTCTTCCGGAACATCGTCTTTGAATTTGCGTTCCGCTAAAGTTTTCGGACGCTCGGAATAAGCGAACATGAAACTGAAATCGTAATCTGCCCATTCCATGAGCGATAAAGTTTGCTCATGATCTTCTTCTGTTTCTGTACAGAAACCAGTGATGATGTCGGAAGAAATTCCGCAGTCGGGCATTATTTTTCTTATCGCGCGAATGCGTTCTTCATAATATTCCCGCGTATAACCGCGATTCATTGCTTCGAGAATTCTGGAACTACCGCTTTGCACAGGAAGATGAATGTATTTGCAGATGTTGTCGTACTTCGCCATTACGTGCAACACTTCATCCGTCATGTCTTTTGGATTGGAAGTGCTGTAACGGATCCGAAGATCAGGATGAATGAGCGCAACTTTTTCCAGCAATTGTGCGAACGAAGTTGCAGCCGCTTTTTGCTCTTCATTTGTCACATCGAGCGAAGTCGAGATGTCTTTTTTGAGGCCGCCACCTGCGAAAATATAAGAATCAACATTTTGCCCGAGCAGCGTTACTTCACGATATCCTTTTTCAAAAAGTTCTCTCGCTTCGTTCACAATACTTTCGGGATCGCGCGAACGTTCACGCCCGCGCGTGAATGGAACCACGCAGAACGAGCACATGTTATCGCACCCGCGCATGATGCTGATGAACGCAGTAACTCCATTGCTGTCGAGACGAACCGGGGTAATGTCGGCGTAGGTTTCTTCCTTTGAGAGAATAACGTTCACTGCTTTGCGTCCGCCTTCCACTTTTGAAATTAAATTCGGCAGATCGCGATACGCATCCGGGCCGACGACGATGTCCACAATTTTTTCTTCATCAAGAAATTTTTCTTTCAATCGTTCAGCCATACAACCAAGAACGCCGATTACCAATTCGGGATTTTTCTTCTTTGCATTTTTGAATTCGGTCAAACGTTTACGGACTGTTTGTTCTGCTTTATCACGAATGGCGCACGTGTTGATGAAGATCGCATCGGCTTCCGTAAAATCTTTCGTTGTTGTAAAACCATCTTCTTTCAGAATAGAAGCAATTATTTCACTGTCGGAAAAATTCATCTGGCATCCATAACTCTCGAGAAAAAGTTTTTTAGTTGCGGTAATATTTTTTTCTGCGATCAAAGTTTCCCCTTGCCGAGCTTCATCAATTACTTTATTTGTTCCGATTGATTCTCTCACGTTTGTTTTTGAAATGGGGGACGAAGTTACCAAAAACCACCATTTCTGCCAAAATGACATAGTTTTCTAACAACCCGTGAAAATTTTTTTTCAGCGATTCTATATATATAAATATATATATAGGCGCCCAGAATCGGCAAACCCGATTTGGAAATTTCAAATCTTAATGTTTTTCTTTGCGCCCTTCGATGTTCATCTTTTGAAGTCGGAGATTTTGTTTCACACGGAACTTTCGGCAAAAAAATTCCGGGTGAAATCACAAAAATTTATGAAGTGAAGTTGAACTGTAAAAAAGAAATGTACTGATGGCAAAGAACCTCGTGATCGTGGAGTCGCCTGCGAAGGCAAAGACTATAGAAGGATTTTTAGGAAAGGATTTCCTGGTGAAATCGAGTTTCGGGCATGTGCGTGATCTGGTGAAAAAAGGACTGGCCGTGGATACTGAAAAAGGATTTTCTCCGAATTATGAAATTTCTCCGGATAAAGAAAAAGTGATTTCTGAATTGAGAAAACTTTCGAAAGATGCGGAGATCGTTTGGCTCGCGACTGATGAGGACCGTGAAGGTGAAGCGATTTCCTGGCATTTGTCGGAAGCGCTTAAGCTGGATGTGAAAAAAACGAGGCGAATTGTTTTTCACGAGATCACCAAGCCGGCAATACTTCGCGCAATTCAAACGCCGCGCACCATTGATCAGCACCTTGTGAATGCGCAACAGGCGAGAAGAATCCTGGACCGCCTGGTAGGTTTTGAACTTTCGCCCATCCTCTGGAAAAAAGTCAAACCATCTCTCTCCGCGGGCCGCGTGCAGAGCGTTGCTGTGCGCCTGCTCGTGGAGCGCGAGCGCGAGATCTCGAATTTCAAATCAGTTTTCTCCTATAAAGTTTCTGCAGTTTTTTCATCGAACGGCAGCAATTTCAAAGCAGAATTAAAAAATAATTTTTCTTCGATCGATGAGGCGCGCGACTTTCTGAATAAATGTGTGCATGCAGAATTCACCGTTGCATCGCTCGAAACAAAACCAGCAAAAAAATCTCCGGCAGCACCATTCACAACATCAACGCTGCAACAGGAAGCAAGCCGTAAACTCGGATTTTCCGTAAAGCGCACCATGACCGTCGCCCAGCGATTGTATGAAAGCGGAAAGATCACTTACATGCGTACGGACTCGGTGAATCTTTCTGAGCTCGCTATTGAGAATGCAAGAATGGTTATCGGAAAAAATTTCGGTGAGAAATACATTCACACCCGCCAGTACAAAACAAAAAGTAAAGGCGCACAGGAAGCGCACGAAGCTATTCGCCCGACGTATCTCGAACATAACAGTGTGGATGCTGAACGTGATGAAGCGAGATTGTATGACCTGATCTGGAAGCGCACCATCGCCAGCCAGATGAGTGAAGCTGAACTTGAAAAAACAACAGCGATCATTTCTGTTTCTACTGCTGCAGAAAAATTTGTTGCGCAGGGTGAAGTGATAAAATTCGACGGATTCCTGAAAGTGTATATGGAATCGTCTGATGAAGATGGTGATGAAAAAGAAGAGCGCGAAGGTGTTCTTCCGGCGCTCGCTGTTGAACAGAAATTAAATTCGCATTCCATTACAGCCACGCAGCGTTTCACGCACCACCCTGCACGTTACACGGAAGCAAGTCTTGTAAAAAAACTTGAAGAACTCGGTATAGGCCGCCCTTCTACTTACGCACCGACAATTTCCACTGTTCAGGATCGAGGCTACGTGGTAAAAGAAGATCGTGAAGGAAAGCCAAGGAATTATTCGGTACTCACATTACGCTCCGGAAATATTTCGGAAGAAACACGAACAGAAAATACAGGAGCCGAAAAAGCAAAATTATTTCCTACAGATATCGGAATGGTGGTGACGGATTTTTTAAGCCAGTATTTTCCTTCTATCATGGATTATAATTTTACGGCGAATGTGGAAGAGGAATTCGATGAGATAGCAGAAGGAAAAATTGACTGGAGAAAAATGCTGGAAGGATTTTATCGCCCCTTCCACAAAACCGTAGAGACCACCGAGGAGAAATCTGAACGTGCAAGCGGAGAACGTTTGCTCGGCATCGATCCCGTTTCAGGAAAAAATATTATTGTCCGCATTGGAAGATTCGGCCCACTCGTGCAGATCGGGGCGAGCGATGATCCGGATAAAAAATTCGCCAGCCTCAAAAAAGATCAACGGATGGAAGCGCTCACGCTCGAAGATGCGCTCGAACTTTTCAAATTGCCGCGCATCATCGGCGAATTCGAAGGAAAAGAAATGAAAGTTGCGGTCGGCAGATTCGGCCCGTACATTCTCAGCAACAATTCTTTTTATTCCATTCCGAAAACAGATGATCCACTTACGATCACTGCTGATCGCGGCATAGAGATCATTCTTGCCAAGCGTAAAGCAGATGCAGAAAAAGAGATCAACACTTTCCGCCGCGAAGGACAGGATGATGTGCGGGTGCTGAATGGAAGGTGGGGGCCGTACATTGCCATTGGTAAAAGCAATTATAAAATTCCCAAAGGCAGCGATCCGAAATCATTGTCAATGGAAGATTGCCTTGCTATTGCTGCCGATCAGGATGCGAATGCCCCCGCGTGGAAAAAAGCAGCAGCAGCTAAAAAAGCAGCGCAGTTGGAAGCGAAAGAAAAAAAATCTTCACGCCCCAAAGCGAAAACCCCGGTTAAAAAAGCAGCCACGGCTTCCGTAAAATCTCCCCTGAAAAAAGCAAAACCCGTGGCAAAGAAACCGGCATCGAAAAAAAGTGCAGCAAAAAAACACGTGAAGAAAAAATAAAAATTCCGGTAATTCCGCTTTACGAACAGGCGATTGCTGATAACCCCTGCGTTTTCATCCGGCCCTTCTCATTTCGTTTTCTGAAATTTGCAGAACACCTTTTTTCAGATGAGCGACAACCTTGATTATTCGGAATTCTTTCAGCCGGTAGATGAATCTAAATTTTCCGGAACATCAACTTATTTTCCCTCGCAGATCGGGCAGAAAATTCAGAAAAATTCTTCTCTCACAGGGTGGCCAGATCTTAGCGGCACAAAACTAGCGCTCATTGGCGTGAACGAGGACCGGCGCACGCATAACAATAACGGATGCGCGCTCGCGCCTGATCATGTGCGCAGGAATTTTTACAATTTGTTCGAAGGAGAATGGCAATTGCAGATGGCCGATCTGGGTGATATCCGCGCAGGAAATTCCCCGGATGACACCGACTTCGCACTGAAAACTGTCATAGGTGCTTTGTTGCGGAAAAATATTATTCCACTCATCATGGGCGGAGGGCAGGATCTCACATACGCGCAATATCTCGGTTACGAAAAAATAGAACAGACGGTGAACGTGGTCGCTGTTGATCCGCAATTCGATCTCGGTGTTGCCGGAGAAAAACTCAACAGTCGTTCGTGGCTGAGTAAACTCATTCTTCATCAGCCAAATTTTCTTTTCAATTTTTCCAACATCGGTTACCAGACTTATTTTGTCGAGCAGGCTTCCATCGAACTGATGCAGAAACTAAATTTTGATATTCATCGTCTCGGTCTTTCACGCTCGAGAATGGAAGATCTCGAACCCATCATCCGCAATGCCGACATCCTGAGTTTTGATATCGGTGCCGTTCGCCAGAGTGAAGCGCCGGCAAATGAAAATGCTTCTCCCAATGGATTCTTCGGAGACGAGGCCTGCCAGGTTGCCCGTTATGCAGGCATCAGCGATAAATGTTCTTCATTCGGAATTTACGAGATCAATCCTGCTTTCGATCGCAAAAACATCACGTCGCATCTCGCCGCGCAGATGTTCTGGTGTTTCATCGACGGGTTTTACAACAGAAAAAAAGATTTTCCATTCGGCGATGCCAGCGATTACATGAAGTACCGCGTATTTCTCAGAGATCATAATCACGAAATTATTTTCATGAAAAGTTCACGCAGCGATCGCTGGTGGATGGAAGTTCCGTATCCGCCCAATCAGAAATTGCGCTTCGAACGTCACGCACTTGTTCCGTGCACTTATCAGGATTATGAAGAAGCCTGCAAGGAAGAAATGCCCGATCGCTGGTGGCAGACATTCCAGAAACTGAGTTAGCCCCGCTTAAATTCTCCGCTCATTCGAAGATTGGCCAATTTGAAAATTCGGGTATTAAAATTTCTTTTTTAAGAATTTCAAATCTTGAATCTTGAATCTTGAATCTTGAATGTGCGCGTGCATGAAGTTGTATCTTTTTTTCATTTCCATGTTATATCAACGTCACCAGAAACACATAGTCAATGAAGCATGAAAAAGTATTTTACAATTCTCGCATTCTGCTCGGGAGCAGGAATTTTTGCGCAACAAGATCCGCAGTTTTCTCAATACATGTTCAACAAACTTTTTATGAATCCGGCTTACGCGGGCATGCGCAATTCATTCTGCGCAACGCTCATCGGCCGCCAGCAATGGGCCGGTTTCGACGGATCACCGAGAAGCGCAGTGCTTTCGGCCGATCTTATTCTTCCGGAAGATTACAGCAGTGGTATCGGCATCACCATCACGACTGATAAACTCGGATTTGAAAACAACATGAATTATTCATTCGATTATTCTTTTCATCGAAAGTATGGCGATCATATTTTCGCTCTCGGGATTCAGGCCGGCGCTTATAGCAAACATCTTGGCCCTTCTGCAAATCAGCAATGGGTTTCTACTTCCAATTGGATGAATGATCAATCAATTCCGCCGCAGATAAAAACAACAGTGTTCGATGCCGGTGCAGGATTCTGGTACCAGGACAACAGAACATGGTTAGGAATTTCTTCTTCGCATCTGAATTCAAAATTGATCAATGACGGAATAGAAACTGTGAATAATGTTGATCACACACTTTTGTACCAGGTGGCGCGGCATTATTTTATTTCCGGCGGAACAAGAATTTTCCCTTATCAGAAATGGGAAATTCGCCCGTCATTCCTCGTAAAATCAGATGCAACCATTACTTCATTCGAAGTAAATTGCATCGCCCTTTTCAAACAACAATTCTGGTTCGGTTGTTCTTACCGGTTCGCAGATGCCGTCATTCCGATGATTGGATTTCAGACGGAACATTTCAAAAATACAGACCAGGGTCCGGCCGAAGGCGGAATGAAAATTGGTTTTGCTTATGACTATACCACATCGCAACTCAGAAATTACAACAGCGGAACTTTCGAACTTTTTCTGAATTATTGCATTCCTGTAGATTGGAAATACGGCTGGCATCGCGACGATCGTTTTTTCGAATAGCAGCTGAGGTTGTTAAAATTCTTTCGAGCGTTGCCGGAATACTTGGTTTTGAAAAAAGATTTTGAACAATTTGAGGTTAAAAAAGATTTGTTAATCAAAAATGAATACCTATCTTAGCGACCTGTGTACTGAAAGTACACTTAAAATCAATGGCAAAACATCTGAAAAAATGAAGAAAACCCTTACTATTATTGCGTTTGCGTTGACATCCGGGGCGGCATTTGCACAGCAGGATCCGCAGTTTTCTCAATTCATGTACAACAAACTTTTCATGAATCCCGGTTATGCGGGAATGAGGCAGGCATTGTGCGCAACAGCTATTTACCGTAATCAGTGGAATGGATTTGACGGAGCTCCGAACAGCGGAGTTTTTTCTGCCGATGTTTTTCTTCCGCAAATTCATGGTGGCGCAGGAATCAATGTGATGTACGACAAACTCGGATTTGAGAATAACATGGGTTATCGTCTCGACTATTCTTTTCATCAATCTTTAGGTGGCGGCGTTCTCGGAATCGGGGTAGAGCTTGGCGCTTTCAGCAAAAGACTCGGGCCAACCGGTTCGCAGCAGTGGGTTGCAACCACCAACTGGATGACCGATCAATCGATTCCACCTGCTATCAAAAAGACTGTTTTTGATGCTGGATTCGGATTGTGGTATGCGCGCCAGAACATCTGGTTCGGAATTTCTTCCACGCACTTGCCGGCTGGTAAAATTGATGATGGCTCGTCAACTATTTCTGTGCCTGCCAACACACCTCCAACTATTACTCACACATTGTTGTTCCAGATGGCGCGCCACTATTTTATCACCGGTGGTTACAATTGGGATTTGGGTGACTGGTCAATTCGTCCGTCATTTCTTGTGAAATCTGATGCAACAATAACTTCATTCGATTTGAATGTTATCGCCATGTACAATCAGCGTTTCTGGGCTGGTGCTTCTTATCGCTTCCAGGATGCTATTTGTCCGATGATCGGTTTTCAAATGCCTACTTCCAAGTCAACCCCAAACGGGATGCCTGATGGGGGTATGAAAATTGGTTTCGCCTACGATTATACGACTTCAAATCTAAAAAATTACAATAACGGCACATTCGAACTATTTATAAACTACTGTGTTCCAATCACTATGCCTGTGCATCGGCAGGGACATGGAGATGTTCGGATTTTCGATTGATTGAGTTAAGGGTACGTAAATCGTAACCTTGAAACCTAGATTGGCGTAAAAACGATTCTGTTGTCGCCAAAATCATCATACTCTCTCAGTATGGTGATTTTTCAGCAATAGGGGCAATACCGGAAACATTGCCAGCGTTTTATTAAAACTAAAACACCAGAGTACACCACTAAAGGGAAACTAAAGGAGGCTAAAATGAAACGATTATTGTTCGTGGGCGTGATCGCCGTGATGCTACTGTTTAATTCCTGTGAACAGGATAATGGTCAGCTTATGGGCGTACAAAACCGTCCGGCTTGGTATCCATTCGATCCTTATGGAATGTTGTATTGCCCGATGGGCAGTTACAATATGGGTCCTAGCGATGAGGATATTCCTTATGCACATACTACAAAGTCGAAAACTGTTTCTATTCAGGCATTTTACATGGACCAGACAGAGATCTCGAATAACGAGTATCGTCAGTTCGTGTATTATGTTCGGGACTCCTTAGCTCGTCGTTTGCTTGCAACGAATGGTTTTGAGGATGATTACCTGATTCCTGAAGAAGAGTGGACAGGATATGAGGATAATGGACCTCGTTATGTAGATGACGATATGCCTCAGGATCCTTATCAGCCTTTGAACTGGCTTGAAAAAGTTCGCTGGGATGCAACAGATCCTGATTACAAAGCTGCACTTAACGACATGTATCTTCCTGCTGAAGAGCGTTTCTGGCACCGCAAGGAAATCGATTCTCGTAAACTTATTTATGAATATTATAGGATTGACCTTCGTACTGCAGCTCAGAAAACAAATCGTTATATACCCAAAACGACCCCTAACCCTTCTGAAGCCGGAAGGACAATGCCCACACGCGAGCAGGGAAACTACAACGTTCAATCGCGCCGCGTCACGAAGAATGGCGTTGACAGAAGTGTTTTCATTGTAAAAGATGTGATCAATGTTTATCCTGATACTCTTGCTTGGGTACATGATTTCTCGTATGCTTTCAATGAACCAATGACGAATATGTATTTCTGGCATCCATGTTATGATGATTATCCAGTTGTAGGAGTAACCTGGAAACAGGCGCGTGCGTTTTGTATTTGGCGTACGCAATTATTGAATACTTTCCTTGAAGGCAGTGGAGAAGTTGCTGTACAGGATTTTCGTCTTCCTACGGAATCAGAGTGGGAGTACGGGGCTCGTGGCGGATTGCAGTTAAACCCATACCCTTGGGGAGGACCTTATATTCGTAATGCGCGTGGATGTTTCCTTGGAAACTTTAAACCAATGCGTGGCTCCTATATAGATGACGGCGGTTTCCATACTGTAAAAATATTCTCATATAACCCGAATGATTGGGGATTCTATTGTATGGCTGGAAATGCTGCAGAGTGGACCTCCTGTGCTTTCGACGAGTCTGCATATGACTTCATGCATGACCTCAACCCGGATTACCAATATGAAACAACTGTTCAGGATGAATCGCCTTCCAGCACAGTTCTTTGCCGGAAAGTGATTCGTGGTGGTTCTTGGAAAGATGTTGGTTTCTATTTGCAAACCAGTTCACGTTCCTATGAATACCAGGACACGGCAAAATGTTACGTAGGATTCCGTTGCGTAATGACCTTCCTCGGTCGTTCTAAGGATGATGATCTATAATTCTGACTTTTCTCCCGTAAATTCACACCAAACAATAAACACAGTCCTAACCAACACAAACAAGTAATAACAATGAGCGGTAAAAATAGTCTTTTCGCCAGCAAGAAGTGGAAAAATTTCATGGCAAAACTGTACGGCTTCGGTGCGTCGGTCGTAATCGTAGGGGCGCTTTTCAAAATTCAGCACTGGCCCGGTGCTGGTACAATGTTGATCATAGGCTTGGGAACAGAAGCGGTTATTTTCGCTTTCTCGGCGTTCGAACCGATTCATGAAGATTTGGACTGGACATTGGTTTACCCTGAGCTTGCAGGTATGACTGAGGAGGAAAAAGCAAAAGAACTGGATGAGAAAGGTGATGATACGTCTCTCACCCAACAGTTAGATAAAATGCTTGAGGAAGCTAAGATTGGGCCTGAGTTGTTAGAAAGCCTGGGAGCCGGAATGCGTGGACTGAGTGAGAGCGTAACCAAGATCGGAGACATTGCAGATGCAAGTGTTGCTTCTAAAGAATTCTCGGATAATATTTCGAAAGCGACCAATAATGTAGATCGTCTTTCGCTTGCTTATGAACGTGCCGGGGAAAGTGTAAGTTCTTCAGTAGATCAACTTGCTGGTGCGTATTCTCGTGCTTCGCGTACACTCGAATCATTTGCGGCTGCTAATGAAGAATCAAGTAATTACCAGGGTCAGCTTGGAAAAATTTCCAAGAATCTGTCGGCTTTAAATGCTGCTTATGAATTGCAGCTTCAAGGATCGAACGAACATCTCAAAGCTACCAATACCCTATACGAAGGAATACAAACCATTCTTACGAATCTCAACGATTCTATGGATGATACACGTCGATATCGTACTGAAATTAATTCACTCGCCAGCAACCTCGAGGCGCTCAATACAGTGTATGGCAACATGCTCACTGCAATGAATGTCCGTAAATAATCAGTGTTAAACAATTTAAAAGAGGTTAAGAAAAATGGCTAGTGGTAAACTCTCTCCCCGACAGAAGATGATCGGTATGATGTACCTCGTACTGACGGCTCTTCTCGCACTCAACATCTCGAAAGAGATCATTCTTGCATTTATTACAATCGATAGCGGTCTCAAAAAGACAAATGCGAATTTCGATAGTAAAAATGCCGTGACTTATGGTGCTTTTGAAATCGCGAAACTGAACGATGAAAAAAAAGCAGGCCCGCTTTATGCTAAAGCAATGGCGGTAAAAGCTTATTCAACATCACTCTGTAAATACATCGATGACCTTCGCGGAGAAATGATTTCTCATTCTGCCGGAGGTGACATCACTCCGAAGATCGGGGATACCCTCCATCTTGTCTTACTGGATAAGCCGGATGATTACGATACTCCAACTCACTTCATGATTGGGGAGGATCCTTCGAATGTTACCGGTAAAGCAAAAGATCTTAAAGACAGCCTGATTAAATATCACGATCATCTGATGGCTCTTCTCCCAAAAGAGTCACAGGAAAAACTCAAAGGCAGTCTTGATCCGCTCATTCCGAAGGAACAATATTCCAAAGAGATGGAAAAAATGATATCATGGGAATGGTATAATTTTTATCACATTGTAATTGTTGCATCTGTTGCGCAGCTTACGCGCATTCAGAATGATGTGAAAAATGCAGAGGGCGATGTTGTAAACGAACTTTACAAATCTATTTCTGCGAATGATTTCAAATTCGATACACTCGCAGCTAAAGTTGTTGCACCAACAAGCTATGTTCTTTCCGGAGATAAGTATATGGCTAACGTTTTTGTGGCTGCGTTCAGTACTACTCAGGATCCAAGCATCTGGTTATGCAATTATGATTCAGTTACAAAGAAACCAATCGGTGCTGTCGATTCTACTACTGTAAAAGTTGCACGCGGTATTGGCACATATGAGGTTCCTGCAACTGCAGTTGGACTTCAGAAATGGTCGGGATTGATCCGAGTGAAAAAGCCAGACAATACCTGGGATACTTATCCGTTTAAATCAGAGTATATTGTTGCTACTCCTTCTGCAGCTGTATTCCTGGAAAAGATGAATGTGTTCTATATCGGCGTTGATAATCCTATAACGATCTCTGCAGCTGGAGTTGCTCCGGGTGATTTGAAGCCCTCTTTGAGCGGAGGTTCTATGCGTCCGAATGGGAAAGCTGGCTCCTATATTGTAACGGTGTCTGGCGGAACAAAAGCAACACTGACTGTTGGCGCTACACTGAATGGAGTAAATAAATCAATGGGAACATTTGAATTCCGTATAAAACGTGTTCCTGATCCGGTGGCTTATGTGGGAAGTATTAAAGGAGATGGACAAATGACCAAAGCTGAATTAAACAATCAGTCTGGTGTATTCGCAAAGATGGAAGGATTCGATTTTGACCTTTCTTTCAAAGTCATTTCATTTGTTCTTTCTGTTAACGTTAACGGTGTTTACGTTGAGAAGAAAAGTGTTGGCCCCGCAATTAATCAGGACATGAAATCACTTCTTGCCGGCATCAGACCCGGTAACAAAGTTTTCTTTGAACAGATCACAGTACAAGGCCCGGATGGAACGATGAGAAAGATCCCCGGCGTAAATATCAAAGTGAAGTAAACTAAAACCCAAAGGAGGGAAGTACCATGAAAACGATCAAGTTTCTTCTGGTTGCAGTTGTTGTTCTCCTGGCATTCGACGATGTTCGTGCACAGGTACTCGATCCAACTTTTCCTGATCAGGTTTACCTCAGGGAAAACACGCGCACCCGCAAACCAATTCCATACACATACCTGCGTGAAGCAGACGTGATGTGGTCTAAACGCGTATGGCGCACGCTTGATCTTCGCGAGAAGTTCAATCACCCGCTGTACTATCCTGAAACAAGGATCAATGATCGACGTAGCTTGTTTGACGTTCTAAAGGACGCCCTACTCGCCGGTCAGATCAATGCTTTCGATAATCCTGCTCTGGATGACGAATTCAAAGTAAAGATGACCAAAGCACAGGTAGAAGCAACGTTCATTCAATGGGATTCAACAAACCAGGTAGAAGACCCGAATAATCCGGGAACTTTTATCCTCGCTCCTCTTAAAAATGAGTTGAATTCAAATGATATTAAAGCTTATTGGATGAAGGAAGACTGGTTCTTCGATAAGCAACGCTCCGTAATGGATGTTCGCATTCTCGGACTCTGCCCTATGGCAGAAAAAGCAGATCCTACTTCCGGCGAGATCATTGGTTATACTCCTAAGTTCTGGGTTTATTTCCCGCAATGCCGCCCCGTTTTTGCGATGGCAGAAGTTTATAATACAAAGAATGATGCGGAACGCCGCTCACTTGATGATGTGTTCTGGAAACGAATGTTTGAAAGTTATATCCATAAAGAATCAAACGTGTATGATCGTAGCATCAGCACCTATTACACCGGTATTGATGCCCTGATGGAATCTGATCGTATCAAGAACGATATTTTCATTATGGAACATGACCTCTGGCATTTCTGAAAAATTTTTCCTCAAAAAGATCCTTCCTTACCCGGAAGGATTTTTTTTTGCTTTAATGTGACTTTCCATCGACGCGCATCTTATGCTTACAAAATAAAAAAGGAAAGGAGAGAAAAATGAAAAACCAGAAATCAAAAAAAACAATGGTCACAATAATTTTTTCTGTGATCGCGATCATGACCTTCGTCTTGCCGGAAATTTCATCAGCACAACCAGGAGGAACTTCTGCTGGTGGTGTATTGAATCCTGCAGCATTCGGAGAAACTTTTTATATCAAGGAAAATGCGCGTAATCGCAATGCCGTTCCCTATGCGCCCGAGCGCGAAGCCGATATGATGTGGTCGAAACGCGTGTGGAGAACACTCGATCTGCGTGAGAAATTCAATCTTCCGCTTTATTACCCGGAAATGCCGCTCAACGATCGCATGAGCTTGTTCGATGTGATAAAAAAAGGATTGCTCGATGGAACCATTCACGCGTATGATAATCCTGCAATGGACGATGAATTCAAAGTGAGAATGACCAAAAGCCAGGTAGAAGGAACATTCGTGCAATGGGATTCAACTACCACATGCGAGGATCCGAATAATCCGGGAACATTCATTCCATGCCCTACAAGAACAGATCTCAACTCCTATAATGTGAAAGCATACTGGATGAAAGAAGACTGGTATTACGATAAACAACGCTCTGTAATGGATGTGCGCATCATCGGAATTTGCCCCATGAAAGAGAAAACAGATCCGTCAACTGGAGATGTTCTCGGATTCACTCCGCTCTTCTGGTTGTATTTTCCGGAATGCAGGCCGCTGTTCGCAAAAACAGAAGTGTACAATACAAAAAATGATGCGAACCGGATGACGCTCGATGATCTCTTCATGAAAAGAATGTTCTCGAGCAGCATTCGCAAAGAATCGAATGTGTATGACCGGCCCATCGTCGCTTATGCAGAGGGAATAGATGTGATGCTCGAATCAGACCGCGTGAAAGATGATATCTTCAAAATGGAACACGACATGTGGCACTTGTAAAATTATCCTTCGCCATAAATTTTATTTGTCAAAAAAAATCTCCTGCAAAATTTCTGCCGGAGATTTTTTTTACGTACTACCACCGGCATTTCTGCGTTTTATTATCAGACCATTCTCCCATGAAACATTTTACTCCGCCAGTGAATTCAAACGCATTCGCAAAAGGAGGCCATCATGTTTCGTCCCCAAAGAAAAAAAATAATTTTCTTCTCCATTAAAAATTTTCTTGAAGAACTCAGGTTCGGCGTAAGACTCATTATTTTTCTGTTGCTGATTTTCTTCGCATCACGGATCAAAGCACAACCTGCCGTTCCATGTTCTGTTCCCGATACTTCTGGAAATACAATGAATCCGAATAACATCGGCAGAAGGCCTATTCCTTATCCTTACGTGCGTGAAGCAGATGTGATGTGGTCGAAACGTATATGGCGAACGCTTGACCTTCGCGAAAAACTCAATCAACCGTATTATTATCCGGAAGAACCGCATGATGGACTTATGAGTTTGTTCGATCTTGTGAAATGCGGTGTCATGCACGGTTACATTACAGCATTCGATAATCCCGCGTTCGATGATGAATTCAAAGTGAAGATGAATACGGAACAGGTTGCAGAACTATTGTACTCGAAAGAAATTGTGCAGGTAGAAGATCCGTTCAATCCCGGAACTTATAAAAATGACACGATCGTAAATGAAATTCAAAGCAGCGATGTGCTGGCCTGGTGGATGAAAGAAGATTGGTTCTTCGATAAAGAACGTTCCGTGATGGAAGTACGCATTATTGGAATTTGCCCGCTCTGCACTAAAAAAGATCCGGCCACCGGCGCAGTGCTTGGCTATCGCCCGCTATTCTGGTTGTATTTTCCGCAGATACGACCGCTGCTCGCACGACAGGGAGTTTATCTCGGACAGAATTATTCCGGGAGAATTACTTACGATGATATGTTTGAGAAAAGAATTTTCGCAAGCTACATTCACAAAGAATCCAATGTGTATGACCGGCCCATAAGTTCGTATGAAACGGGCATTGATGCATTACTCGAAGCTGATAAAATAAAAGAAGATATGCTGGATTTTGAAAGCGATCTATGGCACTATTAGTATTGAGTAAAACCCCTTACTCAAAACTAATCGATCGCTCTTTGCAGAAAATTATTCAACGGGATCATCTCTTTCATTATAGAAACTGCCTTCTTCACAAAATCTTTTCCCGTCACTTCTTTTGATTTTAATTCCCCGACAACAACAAAACTTTTCAGTTTTAAGAATTCTATTGCCGGATGATCTTTTGCATATCCTTTTGGCGTGGTAGAAAGTTTGTCTTCTTCATCCAGTTTTCCAAATGTGCTTTTGAATTTTTTTGAAGAAACAATTTTCCTGAATTCATCCTGGTTGTAATCGATCTCCTGCCTGATCTTTGAAAGTTCCGGCGACTCCGGCATCCAGAGTCCGCCGGCAATGAACGCTTTGCCCGGTTCTATGTGAACATAATATCCCGGCGCCGACATTTTTTTTCCACCGGGATTTATTATTGCGCCCAAATTATTTTTATACGGACGTTTGTCTTTCGAGAAACGAACATCGCGGTAGATCCTGAACATGCATTTTTTCGCAATAAGATCGGCATCGATGCGCCGGTCTGCTTTACGGATGCCTTCGATGATCCTATCGATATTTTTTTCCACGTCATCTTTTGCCGCGAGATAAAGCGATTTGTTTTTTTCAAACCAGTCGCGGTTATTGTTCTTTGATAATTTTCCGAGGAAATCGAGCGTTGATTTTCTGATCATGTTTTTTATTCTTTAGCAATTGGATTCTGATCTGGTGTCGCATCCAGTTCATCGGTGAGCCGTTGTACAAACCGGTATTTGCTGAAAAATTCTCGAGCAATGATGCGCAGGATCGTGTACACGGGAACAGCAACGATCATTCCTCTTATGCCGGCAAGCGATCCCGCAATGAGAATGACTGTGAATATTTCTATCGGGTGTGCTTTCACTCTTTTTGAGAAAATGAAAGGCTGCACAATGAATGCGTCGAGTAAATTCATCGCAATGAAAACAAGTATGATCTTTTCAATGAGCGGAATGAGTGCCGAATAAAAATCAAGAGTGAGATTGGAAGAAACTGCAATGACAATAGCAAATGCGCCACCGATGAGCGGGCCGATGTAAGGAATGATATTCATGATGCCGGCGAAAAATCCGATGAGCAGAAAATTCTTCACACCCAGTACCGCCATTCCGATACTGATGAAAGAAGTAACGAATAAAACATCGAGCAAAACGCCCGTGAAATATTTCCGCAGCATTATTTCTGAATCGGTAATGATGTTGCGAACACTATGCACGTGTTTCACCGGCACGAGGAGAAGCAGCATTTCGAAAATGGAAACGCCATCCTTGATAAAAAAAAATGTGAAAAATGAGATCGCGAAAAATGCAATGAAGGCGGAACCGAAAAAGGAAACAACTCCATTCACTACAGATGTGAACTGGATCGTCTTCAGCATATCGCTTGCTGCCGACTGAATATAACTTTCCAGCGATTGTGTGCTTCCACTCGTTTGCTGAAGGTCGGTGAATGTATTCTGAAGTTGATTGATAGGTGCGTGCAATGCCATCTGCAATTGATCGCTGCTCACGTGCGAGATCGTAAGCGCTTCACCCGCGAACATGTGTATGAAAACAGGAAAAACAGAAAAGATCAGAACATATAAACTCAGCAGCACAATCACCGCACGTAACCCGGACGGAATAGGTTTATTCCTGATCTTAACACTGCGCATGCGTTTCTCTATCGGGCGTGTGAGCACCGTGATGATCGCGGCAATGAGAATGTAAAGCAGGATCGTGCGCACCTGCCAGAATACCCACGCGAACGCTACGAGGAGAACAATGCTCAGAAAAATAAGCACACCGGAAATGACGGAGCCGCGGATGGTTTTCATTGGGGAATAAAGATAGTTCTTAGTTCGGAGTCGGGAGTTGGGAGTCCGGAAAAAAATCAATACTCCGTACTCCTTTCTCCTCACTCCCAACTGTTATCTTTGCAGACTTATGATCTCGATCAATAATGTGACGGTGAGTTTCGGCGGATTCACTCTTTACGACGGAATTTCTTTTCTCATCAATCAGCGCGACAGGATTGGGCTTGCAGGAAAAAACGGTGCAGGAAAATCTACGCTTATGAAAATAATTGTAGGCGAACAGCGGCCTACGAGCGGTGAAGTTGCGATCCCGAGAGAATGTACTATCGGTTACCTGCGCCAGGACATGGCGGCTAGCCTCGGTAAAACTGTATTCAATGAAACGGCGACCGCATTTGCCGAAGTGAAAAAACTCGAAGAGAAAATTGCTTACATCAGCGAACAACTTACCGTGCGCACGGATTATGAATCGGGCGGATACATGCAACTCATCCAGGATCTCAATGATGCGAATGAACGATTGCATGTTCTTGACGGTGGAGAAATTGATGCGCAGATAGAACGCACACTGATGGGACTTGGATTTGAAAGAAAAGATTTCGACCGGCTTACCGATGAATTCAGCGGGGGATGGAGAATGAGAATTGAACTCGCGAAAATATTATTACAGAAACCGAATGTGCTTTTGCTCGATGAGCCCACGAACCACCTCGACATCGAATCGATCCAGTGGCTTGAAAATTTTCTCGTCGATTATTACGGAGCAGTCGTCATCATTTCGCACGACAAAGCTTTTCTCGATAATCTCACTACGCGAACGATAGAAATTTCATTGGGAAAAATTTATGATTACAAAGCAAATTATACGCGTTACCTGCAATTGCGCAAAGAAAGAAGGGAGACGCAGCTTTCCGCACAGAAAAATCAACAGAAATTCATTGACAAAACAGAACAACTCATTGACAAATACCGCGCAAAAGCAAACAAGGCTTCATTCGCACAGTCACTGATAAAAAAATTAGATAAGATTGAAATTATCGAAGTCGATAACGAAGACAACCAACAGATCCGTTTTCGTTTTCCTCCTGCGCCGCGTTCCGGAAAAATAGTCGTGGAAGCAAAAGACGTGACTAAAGCGTACGGAGAAAAAATTATTTTCAAAAATGTGAATTTCGAAATTGAACGGGAAGACCGCGTGGCTTTTGTGGGAAGAAATGGCGAAGGAAAATCGACGATGATCCGCCTCATCAACGGCGAAGCAACCACGAATGGTGAAGCGAAAACAGGTTTTTCGGTGAGCACAGGTTACTTTGCCCAGGACGATGCAGACATGATGGATGCTGATAAAACCGTTTTTGAAACGATTGATGAATTGGCTGTTGGCGATGTGCGCAAACAGGTGCGCGGTTTGCTCGGGTCTTTTTTATTCAGCGGCGATGACATTGACAAAAAAGTGAAAGTTCTTTCCGGTGGTGAACGTACGCGACTTGCTTTGTGCAAACTTCTCCTCGAGCCGCACAATCTTCTTATTCTCGATGAACCGACCAATCACCTCGATATCCGTTCGAAAGAAGTTCTCAAAAATGCATTATTTAAATTCGACGGAACGCTCGTCATCGTTTCACACGATCGTGATTTTCTGCAGGGGCTTACCGGTAAAGTTTTTGAGTTCCGCAATCAGAATGTGAAACAACATATCGGCGATGTGTATGAATTCATCAAGACAAGAAAAATAGAAACGCTGGCCGATCTCGAACAGAAAGAAGCAAAAAAAAATGTATCCCGTCCGACCGGGTCATCCGGGCTGGCAGAAAAACAAGAAGAGAAGACCGACAGCGAAGAATACCGCGCAAAACAAAAAGAAACTTCACAGCTCCGGAACCGCATTCACAAAATAGAGGGGGAAATTTCAAAACTGGAAAAAGAAATTCTGTCCATCGATGAAAAACTGAATGACCCCCAGCAATATCAACTGGTGATGAATGACAAAGAATTATTTTCTTCCTACGAAAAAAAGAAAGATACCCTCGATCAGAAAATGCTGGAATGGGAAGAGTTGAATAAAAAATTGTGAATTATTTCTGCGAAGCGTTATCCTATTTTAACCTTCAATTTTTTTATCATTTCCCCAATGAAAATGTGCATTGCCTCATCGGGCGTAGATGAAATAATGCCGCTGCTTATTCCATCGTCCTCGTCATATCATCCGGAATGCAAATAATAAAATCACCGGAACCTTTAGAAGCCGAATCGATTTTACTGATATCAGATTGTGTAGTGGAAGAGATCACAAGGATTTTCAGGGAAGGATTGCTTTGCCCGAGATACCACACGAGTCCCGAATGATTGTTGCTGTGATAAGCGCCGTTGTAATGAATGAAAGTTTCGCCGGGTTTCCAGTTCTGCAATAGAAAATAAGCCATGGTCGCATCTTTCAGCGCCTGCGCCTTCGGAAGATTTTGTCCGCCGTGCCCGCCTGCATTTTCAAAAATTTCTTTGTAAGCTCTCACCGTGCTGTCATATTTTATCGGAAGAGGAGCGATGAAATTTTTTTCGTTCGGTTTCAAAGTATCGAGCGCTGACAGGCCGTGTTTGTAAACCATGTTGGCATAACGGCGCGGAACATTCGTGGCAATGAAAGCGAGGTGATTGTCTTTGGCAAAATCAACTAAGGGTTTATAATCCGTTCCGAAATTCGACCAGAGATTTGTGGTATCGCGGAAAACTTTGTCAGAAATTTTTCCATCGAGATATTCTGTGAGAAAATTCTGCTGATCGCGTTCAAACATTTCTGCACCGAGTACAAGATTATTTTTTTTAAAATTGTAAAGATCCTTTGTCAGTTCCAGTTCCAGCCAGTGACAGATAGGATTATCATGTTCTTCGCCGAACATCACGATGTCTGCTTCTTTCGCTGCATCAAGAAGGTTTTTATAACTCGTCACTTTCCCTTTTGAATTGTAAATCACGTAAGCTTTTTTTTCGCCGGTGAAACTGAAAAACAGGAGGGTGACGGAAGAGAGGAGTAAAATTTTTTTCATGACTTATTGTTTGCGCAAAGAAAAACAAATTTTTATTTCAGCATTTCTTAGTTAATGTTAAAATAGATGAATGCAAAAAAACCGGCCATGAAAAAGACCGGTTTGCTGTTCAATATGATATTCTTCGTTAAACTTTTCGAACTTTACTTTTGCGATCAGAATCCATCATCGATCGTGTAAAGGATGGCAACTGCAAGGCCAATCGGAACTACAACGCCGCATCCATAAGCGATCCAGCAATCTTTACTTTTCTTTCTTTTCGCTGCATCCACGAACCCGGCTTTGTAAGCTTCATTCGTGTTGAGTAATGCATCATTCGGATTTTCTGCGCAGTGAATATTTTTCGGAGTATGCGTGGAGATCGCTATACCTGGAATAAGCCCGAGGAAATAGACGTAAGTACACATGCCCGATACTACTTCACCAATGATTGCGCCACCGGATGTTTTGAAATATTTCTTCGCATCGGCCTGCCCCATTTTGTAATAATCCATTGTGAAAACCGGCTCCTCTTTATTTTCCGAATGATCGACAAGTTCAGAGGATCCATCGTGAAAACGAATTGCAAAAACTTCCGAGGAGGGTAATGCCGCCGTTTCATTCACTCTTCCTGTGTAGGAAAATGTGGTGATGATCTCCGGCGCTATCTCGATCACTTTGCACAACACGATGGCTCCATTCATGGTGATGAGTGTGTCGTTGGAAAAAAATATTTCCACGGCACCATTCCTGTGTTTCAGAAGCAACAGATCTTTTTTCTGCAGAACATTTACTTCGTTCACAGTTGTATCGGTTCCTTTGTAAGAGATCATGAGCGAATCGGAATCGAAAAGATAAACCGGCAATACGGCTCCGTCTTTTTTTACCAGTGTGTCTTGCGCGAATGTGCAGGTGCCAATGAGCAGTGCAAGCGCAGAGAGGATGAAATTTTTCATGTCAGTTTTTTTTTGGTTGAATAAAAAATTACTCAGTTGCTTCTTGCATTGAAACCGATGAGAAGACTCAGGCGGAATCCTGAATTGAGTTTTTGTGTATGCTCTGTGTACTGGCCGGTAACATAATCGTAGGACGCAGACGTATAGCTCTTGGAAATGTTTGGTTGGAACGCAATATTCACAGGGAAACAAACGTGTCCCATTTGAAAAGATGCGCCGCCTGCGAAAACCATTCCGAAACCGGAGCGTGATAAATTAGGGCCGCAACCGATTTCATATCCGCTGCCGGTTCTGAATCCGATCAATGCACTTGCGCTGGGAAGAAATGCTCCTCTTTCAAGTCCGCCGAGCATGGGAACAAATTCAAATAATCCTGATGAACCATTGTCGACAGTGAAAAAACGTGTTTCGAATTGCCAGCCGAATTGAGAAATAACATTCGTGCCGATCGATTTTGAAATTGTTCCGTCACTGATCGCAGTCATTCCTATACGCGGGCCGCCGTAATGTTTTTTCCCGGTTGTGAATCCTTCATCATTACCATTATAATTTCCGATCTTTTTAGATTCGTTGTTGGCAGATGAATTGGAAGAACCGGAATTTGTGTTCGAGGAAGAAGAGGAAGAAGATGATGTGTTGTCAAATACTTCTTCCATTCCGTTCTGGTAAGAAATGGATGCGATCTCATCTTTGTGCATTACATAAATAGGACCGTCGGCAGTTTTTCTGAATTTTACTTCTGAAGAAGAAACTTCAGTTACCGCCCCGAGAACTTTCGTTCCGTTTTTCAGTTTTAAGGTGTCCTGTGCTTTCATTGTAAAAGAAAGAAGAACAAGCGCGATGATGGAGATGATGTTTTTCATGTTGGTCAGGTTTTTAGATTTTGTTATTGTTTGGAATTTGGTGTTTGGATTTTTTTATTTGTCTTTTGACATCACAAACATGCGGCGATAAAAAAGGGTGGAGAAACGGAATATCGCGGGGAGAAATTTTTTTGTAACGGAATGTGCCAGCGAAACACAAGAATCAATTATGCTTTGCATTTTTTTGCATTTTTTGCAGAAAAGAACGCAACGCAGGTGGAATTCAGTAAAAGTTCTAACTCGGAAAGCGATGAAATGCGGTTTAAAAATCATTTTTTACAATCCTTATTAAGGCAACATTTGGAAATTCACTCTCTTTTTCTTTAGATTTGCCCCCTCATTCAATGAAAACAACAACTCATAACCATCATCACGCAAGCACACCCTCATGGTGAGCCGGCTGGTGGTATGTTTCATACTCAATAGCAAAGGGGCTTGCCGGAAATGGTAAGCCCTTTTTTATTTCAATACAAACCAATATGAGAAAACTCAGAATTGCCATTCAGAAATCAGGACGACTTTATGATGATTCCATCCGCCTTTTAAAAGAATGCGGAATAGAATTCAGTAACGGGCTGAACCCGCCTGACGGACGGGCAGGCAAACTGAAAACAGAAGCACAGAATTTTCCGCTGGAAGTTTTTTTCCTGCGCGATGATGATATTCCCGAATATGTCGCGGAAGGTGTTGCGGATATCGGTATTGTCGGTGAAAATGTTTTGGTGGAAGCAAACAGCGATGTGAAAATTGTAGAACGACTCGGTTTCGGAAAATGCAGATTATCCATTGCTATTCCGAAAGGAGATCAATATGCTTCGGTGAAAGATTTGCGCGGCAAAAGAATTGCTACCACCTATAAGAATGTACTGGAAAAATTTCTGAAGAAGAAAAAAGTCGTTGCGGAAATTCACGAGATAAGCGGTTCGGTGGAGATCGCACCCGGAATTGGTTTGGCCGACGCAGTATGCGACATTGTAAGTTCCGGCAGTACACTTTTCATGAATGGTTTGAAAGAAGTGGAAACTGTTTTCAAAAGTGAAGCGGTTCTTATCGGAAATAAAAAATTATCCAATGAGCAGAAAGCCATCATCGGCCGTTTGCTTTTCCGCATACGTGCAGTGAGAAAAGCAAAGAAGAATAAATATGTTTTGCTCAATGCGCCGAATGATAAACTGGAGAAAATTATTCAACTCATTCCCGGAATGAAAAGTCCGACCGTTCTTCCGCTTGCCGAAAAAGGATGGAGCTCCGTTCATTCCGTACTTGAAGAAGAAGTATTCTGGGATGTGATCGAAAAACTGAAAGCAGAAGGCGCGCAGGGAATTTTGGTGGTCCCTATTGAGAAGATGGTTATCTAACGGGAGGATTACAAATTAAAACGGATGTACAGATGAATGTCATTGAATATACAGACCTGAATATGTTGAGAGAAAAACTCAGGCGGCCGGCTGCTGATGTTTCTCAACTGGAAGAAAAAGTTGCAGCTATCATGCGTGATGTGCGCACGCGCGGAGATGATGCGTTGCGCGCGTACACGGAAAAATTCGATGGCTTTGCTGTGAAAGAATTTTCCGTTACGGAAAAAGAGATGGGAAATGCCGGAAAAAATATTTCGGTTGAATTGAAAAATGCAATTGAGCTTGCAAAACAAAATATTGAAAAATTTCATTCTCTTCAGAAAACTCCGATAGTGGAAGTGGAAACCATGAATGGCGTGAAGTGCTGGAGAAAAAATGTGGCCATTGAAAAAGTGGGACTTTATATTCCGGGAGGAACGGCTCCTTTGTTCTCGACTGTCCTCATGTTGGCGATCCCTGCGAAACTCGCCGGCTGCAAAGAAATTATTCTGTGCACTCCTCCGTCGGAAAATGCCCGCCTGCTTGCCCGTGCCATTACGGACGGGAATGACGAAGTCGGGCAGGGAATGATTCATCCTGCTATTCTTTTCGCTGCACAGATCTGTGGTGTGAAAAATATTTTTAAAGTTGGCGGAGCGCAGGCGATAGCAGCGATGGCTTATGGAACAGGAACGATTCCGCGTGTAGATAAAATTTTCGGGCCGGGAAATTCTTTCGTTACTTGTGCGAAGCAACTGGTTTCGAAAGAAGGAATTGCCATTGACATTCCCGCCGGGCCTTCAGAACTTGCCGTGCTTGCAGATGAAACTGTTCCGGCAGAATTTATTGCTGCTGATTTGCTCTCGCAGGCAGAACACGGAACTGATAGCCAGGTGATGGTAGTTTCAAAAAATAAAATGGTTCTCGATAATGTGAGAAATGAAATTGAAAAACAACTGGAAGTTCTTCCCCGGAAAAAAATTGCAGATGAAGCGCTGAAAAAAAGTTTTGCAATTCTCGTGAAAGATGAAACTGAAGCGATGGATATTTTAAACGATTATGCCCCTGAGCATTTGATCCTTGCTTGTGCTGATGCGCGCGCGCTTGCAGAACGCGTAGTGAACGCAGGATCTGTTTTCATAGGTGCATGGTCGCCCGAGAGCGCGGGCGATTACGCGTCGGGCACTAATCACACCTTACCCACGAACGGACACGCGCGTGCGTGGAGCGGAGTTTCGCTCGATAGTTTTGTGAAAAAAATAACCTTCCAGGAATTATCGCAGGAAGGATTGAAAAATATCGGCCCTGCTGTAGAAATTATGGCAGAAGCCGAAGGACTTTTCGCTCACAAAAATGCAATAACATTAAGACTGAAAAAATTGCGTGATGCACTTCGGCCTCGCTCTGTGCGTGAGGGATAGAAGGGAGCTCCGCCGACCGGATAGCCCGACCCCGATCCTGAGCTTGTCGAAGGACGGGGACACGCCCAAAAAATAAAAAGCATGTTTAACTTAGAAAACCTCCTCCGGGAGAACATAAAAAAATTAACTCCGTATTCCTCTGCCCGCGATGAGTTCAACGGAGATGCAGAAATATTTCTCGATGCAAATGAAAATTCATTCGGTTCTCCTGCCGATAGGAATTATAACCGTTACCCTGATCCGCTCCAGAAAAAACTTAAAGAAAAAATAAGCGGTATAAAAGGAGTGCCTGCAAAAAATATTTTTCTCGGGAATGGTAGTGATGAAGCGATCGATCTTTTGTTCCGCGCATTCTGCAATCCGGGAATTGATAACGTGATCATCACTCCGCCAACGTATGGTATGTATGAAGTGAGTGCGAATGTCAATGATGTTTTTGTAAAAAAAATTCCATTGACAGAAAATTTTCAACCCGACATTGAAAGCATTTCTGAAGTGGTGGATGAGCGAACGAAAATTATTTTTCTCTGTTCGCCGAATAATCCTTCCGGGAATTCACTCCTTCGCGAACAGGTCGAGATCATTCTTAATAATTTTCACGGAATTGTGGTGGTGGATGAAGCGTACATCAATTATTCAAAACAGAAAAGTTTCATTGGCGAATTGACCGAATATCCGAATCTCGTGGTGATGCAGACACTTTCAAAAGCATGGGGACTCGCCGGATTGCGACTTGGAATGCTCTTCGCTTCGAAAGAAATTATCGATGTGCTGAATAAGATAAAACCACCGTACAATGTGAATGCGGCCACGCAGGAAATTGCTTTGAAAGCGCTCGACAATATTGAGCAGGTGAATGCGTGGATAAAAGAAACAGTGAGTGAAAGAGAAAAATTAGTGGTAGAACTGAGTAAACTCAGGTTTGTAAAAAAAATATTTCCTTCCGATGCGAATTTCTTATTGGTGAAAATGAATGATCCTGAAAAAATTTATGATCAACTTGTTTCTGCCGGAATAATTGTCCGCGACCGTTCGAAAGTAACTTTGTGTGAAGGATGTTTGCGGATAACAGTGGGAACACCGCAACAGAATCTGAAATTAGTGAATGAATTGAAAAATAATCCGCGCTGATCTGCGCTAATCCGCGACCACATGAAAAAGAAAAAAATATTATTCATTGACCGCGACGGAACCATGATAGGGGAACCGCCCGGTACTTTCCAGATCGATAGTTTTTCCAAACTGCGTTTTCTTCCCGGTGTTATTCAAAATCTACGGAAGATAGTAGCTGAATTCGATTATGAATTGGTGATGGTGACCAACCAGGACGGATTGGGAACAGATTCATTTCCGGAAAATACGTTTTGGCCCGTGCAGGATTTTATTATGCAAACCATGTCGTCGGAGAAGATTGGTTTTCACAATGTATTTATTGACCGGAGTTTTCCGGAAGAAAAAAAATCTACGCGCAAACCGGGCACGGCCATGCTCACTCAATACATGAATGGAGATTTTGATCTTGCCAATTCTTTTGTGATCGGCGATCGTCTTACGGATGTGAAACTGGCTGAGAATCTCGGCTGCCGGTGTATTTTTTACCGCAACTATGATTCTGCGGATGGATGGGAAAATAAAATTTCAAAGGTGGTTTCGGATTGGGATGAGATCTATTCCTTTCTCAAAGTAATCTCAAATCTCAAATCTCAAATTCCAAATGATTCCGCCAGGATTATTGTTCATGAGAGAAAGACAAACGAAACAAAAATTTCAGTCGAATTAAATCTCGATGGAACCGGCAAAGCAGAAATTTCTACCGGCCTCGCATTCTTCGATCACATGCTGGAACAACTGGCACGTCACGGAAATCTCGATCTGAAAATTTCAGCGAAAGGAGATCTGCACATTGATGAACACCACACGATTGAAGACACTGCTATTACTCTTGGAGAAGCATTTGCAAAAGCGCTCGGCGATAAACGCGGAATAGAGCGTTACGGATTTTTATTGCCGATGGATGATTGCCTCGCGCAGGTCGCGATTGATTTCGGCGGAAGGCCATGGATAGAATGGAGTGCAGTATTCACAAGAGAAAAAATAGGAGAGATGCCGACGGAAATGTTTTTTCATTTTTTCAAATCGTTCAGCGATGCTGCAAAATGTAATTTGAATATTAAAGCCGAAGGAACAAATGAACATCACAAAATAGAATCCATCTTCAAAGCATTTGCAAAAGCAATCAGGATGGCTGTGAAGCGCGAAGGAAATTCTTTGCCGAGTACGAAGGGCGTTTTGTAGTTGGATAAGTTTGTTGAGTTCGTGAAGTTGCTTCAGAAGGATTTCTTCTCTGGCCAACTCAACAAACACAAGCAACCAACTTAATTATGGATCACATCTACATTAGTAATTCTCGAGGGAGTTGTCTCCAGGACTCCTGTAGGAGCCGGTGCGTTATGGACTGGCGCTTTATCCTCAGAAGTTTTTTTCCGCTGAGGAACCGTATTTCCGGCAGGCGCTTTTTTCTTCTCATCAATTACATTTCCATCGGTCGTAGAAACGTTCACTTTATTTCTCGGTGCATTATTCTGATGAATGTTTCCTCCATTGCTATTAGGATTACTGATCAACTCGATCCGTAAAGTATCTGAAGGAATAGTAACGTTCACATCCGCATTGTCATGTACGTTCCCGTCTGCATTTTCTATCACGCGCTGCACATCTGTATCCGTGTCATGCCTGATTGAATTCACAGACTGAGGAGCATCTACCTGCTGTGCTGCATTTACCGGTGCGCCGGATGTTCCGCCACCGGCTCCTGTTCCATCAGTACCATTATCAGGTGAAATGATTTTCGCCGGTGCAGTTTGGCCCTGCGACTGAACGTAGGTTCCTATCTTTTCTGTTTTCTTCGTGTAAAGTTTTTTATGGATATGAGTGGCTCTCGATTTCGCCCGCTTACCCGCATGCGCATTCACGGGACAGCATTGAAAGGATTCATGCTTGTGATCATTGCGCGGAAAATTTCCGGCAGAGAGAATATTGTTGCCCAGGAGAAAAAAGAGGATGAGCAGGAAGGGAAGAAACTTTTTCATAGACCGGATTTTAGCGTTTGCAATAAGGATGCAACGCTTTTCCGAATTCCATAAAAGAAGATGAAGATTATTTTCCGCCAGGGGAATTGTCTTTTTTTCGACGGATAAAGTGAAATGTATAATCGTGGCGACGGAAGGAATAGAATCCGCCATCTACAGGATCGTGATAAGAATGAAGGCGATTTTTGATCGCGTACTTCGCACTGATATGCGTGAATTTTGAATCTGCACGCTTTCCGGCATGTGTTTCTTTCACTTGCTTATGCGGATCATCGCCGGCGCTGGCTTTGAAAGGAAGAAACAAGAATGAACAAAAAATAATAGAGCAGCTGATAAACTTTTTCATGGGCATGGGTAAGAATAAGGCGCGAAGGTAATTACTCCGGGCATACCCGCAACAAAAAGTTGTTGAGTTACTAACAACAAAAAGTCAATTCAGAATTCAGAATTTTCGCGCCCGGTTTTTCAAATTCATTCTCATTTCTCAAAACCCATAACCCCAAACTCGAAACTCATAACCCAGAGGTTGCAATATAACACAACCCGGAAAAAATCATATCTTTGAACCATGGCTAAAACAAATGACCCTACCCACAAATTCCTCGCTGCTGTTGGCGCCAGGATTCGCTATTACCGTAACAAAAAAGGACTTTCCCTGATCACCCTCGGCGATCAGATAGGCCTTGATAAAGGAAATATGCATCACATCGAATCGGGAAAGAACATTACCATTGAAACCCTCCTTAAAATAGCGGTGTTCGTTGGGGTGAATCCTGCCAAACTTGTTGACACCAACACCACAGTGCGAGTGAAAGATGTGGAACGCCTCATTGTGAAAAGCAATCGCAGGAAACCCAAAAGGAAAAAAGCCGCGAAGAAAAAATCTTCAAGAAAAAAATAAATAAGGGCATCTCTAAAAACACAGAAATGCAAGGCGGGAATTTACTATTCGTAAATGAGGATTTTGAGGACGCAGCCCAACGCAGCAGTTCGAAGTTATTAGAGATGCCCATAAACTTTCACTTCAAAAGAAAAGCTGCCGTAAAGAGCAGCTTTTTTTATTCGATTCTTTTCAATTCCGCAACTCATCCGTGCATTGCCAAATTGTAAATTGTACATCATTTAACCGGGTAATCCAGGTTCAGCAAGTACAGGTACGGCCCGTAACCATGATGCCTGAAAATACTTTTTCCATCGTCGGGATATAATTCGTGGTAATGTGCATCTGGCCGTAAAATTATCGGAACGCCGCATGTTGCATAAGCGAAACTCGTTACATAGTTGTACTTAGGAAACGCACTCATTTTTTTGCGCACCACAAACCCCGAACGCTTCCCGAGATATTTTATGAATTTTTTCCGCGCGCGTTTCGCCGCATGATTCATTTTATGAACGAGTCGCCGCGCAACAGGTTTCGAAGGCCAGGGCGCATTCCCCAATAGCAAATCCACATTTTCAAAAGCGCTTCCCTTGCTCAGATCCTGAAGCGTTTGAATAGTGAACGGACATTCCGGAACCCAATCCGCCGAATTCACAACACGAAAAGCCCAGGCCCCTTTCGTAATGAAATCAAAATCGTAAGCGTAAAACTGGTTGCCCGGTTTAGGCGCAGCGCTTCCGTAAGTTTTAAATGTAATATCAGCCGGAATGCTTTTTCCTTTTTCATAATACAAATAAGAAGTCAGCAAAAATGAGATCACTCCGCCCTGGCTGTGGCCCACGATCACAAAATCTTTCACGCCATTTTTATATTCCGAATTTATTTTTTCTACAATATCGGGCGCAAGTTCCGCCATGCCTATGGTCCAGCCAATGTGCACGTATGCATTTGAATCCTCCGCAAGTTTGTAATCAAAAGTTTTTCCGTTCTCCAGCGTTAATTTTCCCTGCGCCGGGATCATTCCCGCATAAAAATTTTCCAGCCATGAATCGAATTCCGCTGTTGTACCGCGCACACTGATCACATCAACCGAATCTTTCGCTCTCCACAAGTCCCAGCGATTATCAAGCCCGCTCACCGGCGAACGATACGCAAGATCATATCCCGTTGGATACGGCATCCAGGTGTTTTTCCACTTCGCCGTATCGAGCTGGTAACCCGAAATAGAAAACATTTTCCGGAATTCCATCGCATCAAATCCGGGTTGCAGATGTCGCGCTTTGGCAGCAGCAGAGATCAGCAAAAGCGGCAGTAATAAAAGCAGTACAATTTTTCTCATGAGTAAATTTAGGATGATTTGGAGGAGCGCAACAGCATCACTTCAAAGTTTCTTTCCTCCCGCTACCGCAATGTCGGAGCCAGTTGCGGTATCGGGGCTAAAAAAAATTCTGCAGTTCATCAAAATACCAATGAAAATCTTGTGAAAAATATTTCTTCGAACACTACCCGGTTTCCCCGATTTGGATTTCTGCGGAATTTCGCCGTATATTTGCCCAATGAAAATGAATAACAACAAAAACTGGTGGCACGCAGGAAAGAATACTTTCGCTGTGTAATGCCGCATTTTGTTGAACCATCATAACCAACAAAGCCCGCTGAACACAGCGGGTTTTTTGTTTGATAAAATTGAAATGACAATGAATCTTAAAGACATTTCTGATTCACAACCCGGGAAGATTAACCTTGAACCCGAAACCTTGAACCCCGAACTCAAAAGAGGAAGCATTCCCGTGCGCATCACCGTGAAAACAATCCTCGCTGACACCGTTACGCCTGTGAGCATGTACTTGCGCCTGCGCGATCAGTTTCCCGGTGCCGTTCTTCTCGAGAGCGCCGATAATGCAGAAGGAAGAAACAGCCGCTCTTTCATTGCCATTGATCCGGTTGCTGAAGTCAAAGGAGAAAAAGAAGAAATAAAAATTGAAATTCCTTCCTGCAATTTCCATTCTGCACAAAAAGCAGGCAGAGGTATTCCGCAGATCCTTGAACAATTCATCAGCGCGTTTAAACCCGAAGAAAATATTCCGGATGGCGTGGTCACCGGGCTGATCGGTTATCTCGGTTACGATGCAATACCTTTTCTCGAAGATGTAAAATTCCGCAAACGGAACTCACAGGGAGAAATTCCTTTTCTGCGTTACACACTTTACCGCACCATCATTGAATTCGATCACCTGCGCCACCGCATTCATCTCATCGAACAATTGTTGCCGGGCGATGAAAGCGATCTTTCTGCAATAGAAAATTCGCTGCAGCAACATTCCGTTCCCAAATATCGTTTCCATGCCGATGCTGGTGAACGTTGTTCCATCAGCGAAAAAGATTTTCTGCAGGCGACGGAAACAGCGAAGAAAAATTGTGCGACAGGAAATATTTTTCAGGTCGTACTCTCAAGAAAATTCTCCCGGAAATTTTCAGGCGATGAATTCAATGTGTACCGGTCACTGCGTGCGGTAAATCCATCTCCGTATTTATTTTTCGCCGATTATGGCGACTACCGCATTTTCGGTTCATCTCCCGAAGCACAATTACAAATAACAAATTCCAAAATTCCAAAATCCGGAATTCTAAGAGCAACAATTCACCCGATTGCAGGAACATTCCACCGCACCGGCGATGCTGTTGCAGATGAAAAACTGGAAAAAGAACTCGTCGCGGATCCGAAAGAAAATGCAGAACACATCATGCTCGTCGATCTTGCGCGGAACGATCTTAGTCGTCATGCACGCAATGTGAGTGTAGATTCGTTGCGCGAAGTTCACCGTTATTCACACGTCATTCATCTCGTTTCAAAAGTGAGTGGTGAACTGAATGCAAATGCAAATATTTTCCGTGTGCTTGGCGATACATTTCCTGCGGGAACATTATCAGGCGCTCCGAAAATAAGATCCATGCAGATCATCGATGAACTGGAACCTGAGGCAAGAGGATTTTACGGCGGCTGTATCGGGTTGATCGGTTTTGACGGAACGATGAACACAGCGATCATGATCCGTTCTTTCCTCAGCAAAAATGGCGAACTTCATTACCAGGCGGGAGCAGGCATCACCATTAATTCTGTTCCTGAAAAAGAATTGCGCGAGATCGATCATAAATTAGAAGCGTTACGCCAGGCCATTCAGTCAGCAGAAAAAATCTCAAAATAAAAAAAATGAAAATTCTTGTTTTCGATAATTACGATTCATTCACTTACAATCTTGTTCATCTCGTGGAGAAGATCACCGGCGAATTACCCGATGTTTTCCGCAATGACAAGGTGAGCATGGAAAAGATCGGTGAATATGATAAGATCATTCTTTCGCCCGGGCCCGGAATTCCTGCTGAAGCAGGATTACTGCTCCCGCTGATTAAAGAATATGCCGGGAAGAAAAATATTCTCGGCGTTTGTCTCGGCCACCAGGCCATAGCGGAAGCAATGGGCGCGAAACTCATCAATCTCGAAAAAGTTTTTCATGGTGTGGCAACCGAGATTCGCAAAGAAAAAAATTCCGGTTTTCTCTTCGAGGGAATTCCTGATGCATTCAAAGCAGGGCGCTATCATTCGTGGGTAGTGGATGAAAAAACTCTGCCGGAAGAAATTTTCGTTACAGCGAGAGATGAGAACGGACAGGTCATGGCATTGCAGCACAAAACAAAAAAAATTGCAGGCGTGCAGTTTCACCCCGAATCAATCATGACAGAATTCGGCGAAGAACTGATGCGGAATTTTATGGAGAACTGAAATGAAAAAAGTACTGGAAAAACTCTTCGCGCACGAAACACTCTCGCACCAGCAGGCGGGCGACACGATCGCGCGCATAGCGGCAGGCGAAGGAAATGAATCGCAGGTTGCGGCGTTCATGACGGTTTATCTCATGCGCCCTGTGACGCCCGAAGAACTCAGTGGATTCCGTTCTGCATTGCTGGAATTGTGCATGCGTGTCGATCTGCCCAATGAAAATACGATCGATCTGTGTGGCACAGGCGGTGACGGAAAAAATACTTTTAATATTTCTACCACTACTTCGTTTGTTGTCGCCGGCGCCGGAGGAAAAGTGATCAAGCATGGCAACTATGGAGTTTCTTCCGTGAGCGGTTCTTCGAATGTGCTGGAACAATTAGGATACAAATTCCCGAATGACAATGATGTGCTGAAAAGATCACTCGACCAAAGCGGAGTTTGCTTTCTGCACGCACCGCTTTTTCATCCCGCGTTGAAGCGTGTTGGGCCCATCAGGAAAGAACTCGGTATCAAAACATTTTTCAATATGCTCGGGCCGTTGGTGAATCCGGCAAAACCTTCGCATCGTGTGAATGGAGTTTTCAGTATGGAACTGGCGCGTACTTATCATTACATCGCGCAACATTCCAATGAGAAATATGTGATCCTGCATTCGCTCGACGGTTATGACGAATTATCATTGACAGGAAATGCAAAGATATTCCGGAATAACGGGGAGGAAATTCTTTTCCCGATTTCATTCGGAATGGAAAAACTTCTGCCTTCCGATTTACTCGGAGGAGCAACCCCGGCAGCGGCTTCGGAAATTTTCATGAATGTGCTGGAGAATAAAGCAACTGTTGCGCAAAAAAATGTTGTCATTGCCAATGCGGCGCTTGCTTTGGAATGCCTGGGAATTGAAAAGGACAGGAGCGCTGCTGTTGAAAAAGCAAAAGAGGCCATCGATTCCGGCAGGGCAAAAAGATCGTTTCAGAAATTCATCAATGTAAAATGAAAAATATCTTAGAGGAAATAATCGCGCACAAGCGGAAGGAAACAGAAGAAAAGAAATCTCTTTACCCGGTAAAACTGCTGGAAAAGAGTTTGTATTTCAACACAACCCCGGTTTCCCTTGAAAAATATATTCTGCGAAAGGATCTCAGCGGGATCATTGCTGAATTCAAGCGACGTTCCCCTTCGAAGGGGATCATCCATGCGTACGCAGATCCTGGCGCGACCACGCTCGCGTATATGCAGGCGGGCGCATCCGCGTTGTCGGTGCTCACCGATGAAAGATATTTCGGCGGAAAGAATGCAGATCTTGAAGCAGCGCGCCGTATCAATTATTGCCCGGTGTTGCGAAAAGATTTTGTTGTGGACGAATACCAAATCATCGAAGCAAAATCGATTGGTGCAGATGCAATACTTCTGATCGCTGCAGTGCTGACGAAAGAAGAAATAAAAAAATATTCTTCGCTGGCTTTTTCTCTCGGGCTGGAAGTGCTGCTTGAATTGCATGAAGAAAATGAAATGGAAAAGATCGGCGATGGAATTACTCTCATTGGCATAAATAACCGCGATCTAAAAAATTTCGATGTGAATACAGAACGTTCTGTTATAATGGCCACGCTCCTCAGCGATCAGTTCACACTCATTTCCGAAAGCGGAATTTCAGATCCGTCCATCGTTCTTCAATTGCGTGAAAAAGGTTTTTCCGGATTTCTCATTGGAGAAGCCTTCATGAAAAATTCCGATCCCGGAAAAGCGTGTGCGAATTTTATTTCCAGGTTAAAAGCAGAAGAATTGCCGGCTCCCAACTCTCCGCTTAAAAAGGCGGGCAAACCTTCTCCCAACTCCAATCTGATATGATCGTTAAAGTCTGTGGTATAGCTTTCAATGAAGACCTCATTTCGGTATCGCAAATGCATGCCGACTATGCAGGATTTATTTTCGCCGATAATTCCCCGCGTTATGCAGCCGGAAAGATCGACCCGGAATTATGCGCTTTACTTTCACGGTCTGTTCCGTCAATGAAAAAAACCGGCGTCTTTGTGAATGCCGATGCAGACGAAATAAAAGACGCGATTGAAATTTATCGTCTCGATGCGGTGCAGTTGCATGGAGAAGAAAGTGTAAGCGATTGCCGGAATCTCCGCGAAAAAGTACAGGTGATCAAAATATTTTCAATTGAAGACGGGAATTCATTCGAACGCTGTGCGGAATATGAAGGCGCTGCGGATCTTTTTCTTTTTGATACCGCCGGCCCGCTTGCAGGAGGAAATGGATTTTCATTTGCATGGGAATTACTGAATGAATATAACGGCAGCACACCTTTTCTCCTGAGCGGCGGAATTGGCCCTGCTGATGTTCTTAAGATTTACGAAGTGCATCATCTTTCATTTGCGGGAATAGATGTGAACAGCAGGTTCGAATTATATCCCGGCAAAAAAAATATTGAGATGCTCAAACCATTCGTCAACGCATTCAAACAATCATCACATGAATTACGCAGTCTCTGAAAAAGGTTATTACGGCGAATTCGGCGGAGCTTTTATTCCCGAGTTGCTTTTTCCCAATGTGGAAGAACTCCGTTTGAAATATAGTTCGATCATGGAAGATGATTCTTTCCGCGCGGAACTGAATGATCTTCTGCACAATTATGTGGGGAGGCCAACCCCATTGTATGAAGCGAAAAGATTATCGGAAAAATATTCTGCGAAAATATTTCTTAAACGGGAAGATCTTTGTCACACCGGCGCGCACAAAATAAATAATACGGTCGGACAAATTCTATTGGCAAAACGTCTCGGAAAAAAAAGGATCATTGCGGAAACTGGAGCCGGGCAGCATGGTGTGGCAACTGCCACCGTGTGCGCACTCATGGGAATTCCGTGCGTGGTGTACATGGGAGAAAAAGATATTCAGCGCCAGGCGCCGAATGTTGCGCGAATGAAAATGCTGGGCGCTGAAGTCCGTTCTGTTTCTTCAGGAAGTAAAACGCTCAAAGATGCGACCAACGAGGCCATCCGTGACTGGATCAATAATCCGGAAGACACGCATTACATTATTGGTTCTGTGGTAGGCCCGCATCCGTATCCCGATCTTGTTGCGAAATTTCAATCTGTGATCTCGGAAGAAATAAAAAAGCAACTGAAAGAAAAAACAGGAAATGAAAATCCTTCTGTTGTTATCGCTTGTGTAGGCGGAGGAAGTAATGCTGCCGGTGCATTTTATCATTTCCTGGAAAATGAAAAAATAAAACTCATTGCGGTGGAAGCAGCAGGAAAAGGAATTGATTCCGGATTTTCTGCAGCGACTTCTGTATTGGGAAAAACAGGAATCATTCACGGAAGTAAAACACTGTTGATGCAGAGCGATGACGGGCAAATTACTGAACCGCATTCCATTTCCGCAGGGCTGGATTATCCCGGCGTTGGCCCTTTGCATGCGGCGCTGTGTAAATATGGAAGGGCAGAATTTCTTTCTGCAACAGATGATGAAGCACTGCAGGCAGCTTTTCTATTGACAAAATTGGAAGGAATAATTCCTGCGCTCGAAAGCGCACATGCGGTCGCTGCGTTGGAAAAAATAAAATTCAATAAGGATGATGTTGTCGTGATCAATCTTTCCGGTCGCGGCGACAAAGATCTTGAAACTTACATCCGTTCAATTAATAATTAACAATTGTAATGAATCCAATAGATAAATTATTCTCGGAAAAGAAAAAGAATATCCTGAGTGTTTATTTCACTGCGGGATTTCCGCAATTGAACAGCACAACGGAAATTCTTTCTGAACTTGAAAAGCGAGGTGTTGATCTTGTTGAAATAGGAATGCCTTTTTCTGATCCGTTAGCGGATGGTCCTGTTATTCAGGAGTCATCACGCATTGCGTTGGAGAATGGAATGAGCATCAGTATCCTCTTTGATCAATTCAAGGATTCAAAGATTCAAGATTCAAAATTGCCGAAAGTGCTTATGGGGTATCTTAATCCGGTGATTCAATTCGGAATGAAAAAATTTCTGGATGAGTGCGTAAAAAATAATATCAGCGGTGTAATTCTTCCGGATCTTCCTGTAGAAGTCTATGAAGAAGAATACAAATCATTTTTTGAAAAAGCCGGTGTGTATTTTATTTTCCTTGCTACGCCGCAAACTTCAGAAACGCGATTGAAAAAAATTGCGGCGCTGAGTAAAAGTTTTGTTTATCTCGTTTCAACTGCATCCACGACGGGCAAGAGTAGAACTTTTTCTGATGAACAAATGGTTTCACTAAGGAAAGTTCGGGAAATTATTCCGGAGATTCCGGTTCTTGTTGGTTTCGGGATTCATGATTTTGAAACAAGAAAAGCTGCTTCGGAGAGTACGAATGGAGTGGTTGTCGGAACCGCTTTCATCAAAGAATTAACCAATGAAAAAAATATTTCCAAAGCAATAAATAATCTGATCAATAAACTTTCAATCGGGCAAACTATAGGTGTAAAGTAAATCGGGCAGTCCCGCCTTCACTGCGTTTAGTCGGGCAGGCACCTCGACTTCGCTCGGCACAAGGATAGAAGCGGGATCCTTTTGTGAAACAAAAGATAGAGCGCCCGCCCGAACGACGTTCAGTCGGGCGGGGATAGCCCGGCCGCCCGCAAAAAATTAAAATACAGGAACAATCAGAATCTTAAAAATTAAACCATGATCATTCAATTAGAAGAAAACATTTCACAGCAGGATGAACATTTTGTGAAAGATGCTGTTGCAAAATCCGGCTATTCGCTTAACGAAGTAAAAACAAAACGGCAGCGGTACCTTGTTTGTGTTGGAACACAACCCTTCGACATTCGCTCCATCGGGAACCTGGCGGGCGTGCGCGATGTGCATTACGTGAAGGATGCAAATAAACTCGTGTCGCGCGAATGGAGAGTGAAAGAAACGGTGATCGATCTCCATGATGGTGTTGTGGTAGGTGAAGGAAATTTCTCCATCATGGCCGGCCCTTGTTCTATTGAAAGTGAAGAACAGATAGAAAGTACGGTGAATTTTCTGGTGAAAAATAATGTACGCATCATGCGTGGTGGAGTTTTCAAACCGAGAAGTTCGCCTTATGCGTTCCGTGGAATAGGAATTGACGGACTGAAAATATTTTTCAAACATTGCAAACAGAATGGAATAAAGATCGTGACGGAAGTGATGCAGAAAGAACAGATAGAAGAAATGTATGAGTACGTGGATGTTTTCCAGGTGGGCGCGAGGAATGCGCAGAATTTTAATTTACTCGACGCGCTTGGTGAAATTGAAAAACCTGTTCTGCTCAAGAGAGGAATTTCCGGAACGATCGAAGAGCTGCTTGCTTCCGCAGAATATATTTTCTCAGGAGGAAATGAAAAAATAATGCTCTGCGAGCGCGGCATACGCACGTATGAGAAAGCGTATCGCAATACACTTGACCTGAACGCCGTTCCCATTCTTAAATCGCGTTCGCATTTGCCGGTGATCGTCGATCCTTCGCACGGCATAGGCATACGTGCGCACGTGGAACCGATGGCGCTCGCTGCCGTGATGGCCAGCGCCGATGGAGTGATCGTGGAAATTCATGACACACCGGAGAAAGCTTTTTCGGATGGACAGCAGACGCTTAACTTTGAGGAAGCGGAGAAACTGATAAATAAAACGAGAGCTGCATATCAATTGAAAAGATCATTTTGATGGAAGAGATGTGAACTTAGTGAAACTTCGATCCTTTGAGCCTTCGTGGCCTCGAGTTTGTTTATATAGCCGCTAACGAGGACACGAGGACACGAAGGAGCACAAAGCAAATCAATAAAAATTGAGTAGTGTGACAAATAAATCAGACAACGTTGAAAACAGGACCACCATGAAAAAATCTGATGCTATGAAAGTTTTAAGAAAGCTCCCGGATGAATTCGAACTTGATATCTTGATTGAACAACTGATCATAGTAAATAAAATACGGGAAGCTATTAAAGATGTAAAAGAAAGCAAAGGAATTCCGCATGAAAAAATGAGGCAAGTTGTAACAGGATGGAAGAAGAGGAGTATTAAATGAAACTCTCCATCATCAATTACGGTTCAGGAAATATCCAGTCAATTAAATTCGCATTGGAGCGTCTGGGTGTGCACGCGCAAATCACGGAAAATGCTGAAGAAATAATTGCTGCCGATAAAGTTATTTTTCCAGGAGTAGGTGAAGCTTCTTTCGCGATGAAACAGTTGCATGAAAAAAATCTGGTGAATGTAATTCGCTCGCTTAAACAACCGGTACTCGGAATTTGTTTGGGCATGCAATTACTGTGCGAACATTCGGAGGAAGGCAACACGGATGGGATCGGGATTTTCAAAACGCAGGTGAAGAAATTTTCGCATTCGCTCTGGACAAAATCAAAAGATGAATTGCCGGCGGGAGTTTATGAAGTGAGAGACATGAAAATTCCACAGATTGGCTGGAATACGATCACCGGACTTAAAGGAAAATTATTCGCCGGAATTCCTGAAAATGCATTCGTTTATTACGTTCATGGCTATTATGCGGAGAATTCTGAAAATAATTCGGCGACATCAGATTATATCTTGTCGTACGCTGCAGCGGTTTCAAAGGAAAATTTCAATGCAGTTCAGTTTCATCCCGAAAAGAGCGGTGCGGCAGGAGAAAAGATACTTCGTAACTTCATTGAACTATGATCACGATCATACCTGCTGTCGATATCATTGAAGGGAAATGTGTCCGCCTGACGGAAGGAAATTACGCGAGCAAAAAAATTTATCGTGAAGATCCGCTCGAAGTGGCAAAGGAATTTGAAGAGGCGGGAATAACGCGGTTGCACATTGTGGATCTCGATGGAGCAAGAGACGGTTGTGTACGCAACCTGAAAATTCTTGAAAAAATTTCCCGTTCCACAAGACTGCTCACCGATTTCGGAGGCGGAATAAAAACAATGACAGAACTTGAAAATGTGGTTTCGGCCGGCGCAACTTATGTTTCCATTGGAAGCATGGCGGTAAAACAACCACAGGTGTTCGATACGTGGATACAGAAATACGGCCCCGATATTTTTTTCCTCGGCGCCGATGTGCGCAACGATAAAATTGCAGTGAGCGGCTGGCAGGAACAAACGGAAGTGGACGTGGTGGATTTCATTCGCCAGCAAATGACAAAAAGAATTGCACACGTTTTCTGTACCGATATTTCACGCGACGGTTTACTCACCGGACCCAACATGACTTTTTATCGCCATCTTTTATTTCAGTGTCCCGGCCTTCGTCTCGTTGCGAGCGGTGGTGTTTCCTCTATGAAAGATGTGGAAGCGCTCGATCGTTTGGGTTGTGAAGGAGTCATTGTTGGAAAAGCAATTTACGAAGGGAAGATTACGCTGAAGGAACTGAAAGCAATATGCTAACGCATTAGCGCATTAGCAAATTATCACAGTCCGAATCCAAACAACATTCTCACCGCATATTTTTCTCTCGCATTCAGCACAAGATTATTTGGGGCATCATCCGTTTTATGAAGATTCATCCATTGCGGCATGAAACCGATAATGATGAAGTGTCCGCTGCCTGCATAAAATAAAGTAGGCCCGCCCATAATCGCAGAAAAATTCCAGTTCCCATTTTCAATTTCATTACTGTTGCGCATTTCCAATCCAAGTCCCCATGCCGGTTTGAGCATGTGCATGTACGCGAGATCCAATTCGGGCTCGTATTCAGTGGAGCGGATGGTTTTACCTTTTTTCGAACTGTAATAAATTTCCGTTTCATTTACGAGATTCAAAGCGAAATTATCTTTCGGAAATTTTTTGTCGAAAATGAGTTTGTTCTCTAATTCAAATTTACCGGGAGCTAAACCATATTCTGCGTAAAGTGTAAATCCAATGGGCGCAGTTGCGTCGGTGAGCCGCCATTTCCATTCGTTGGAAAAAGAAAATTCGCTGGAGTGAAAAATTCCGTCAACATTGGTATTGGCAATTCCACCAAGTGTATCGAGGTTGGCGCCGAATGCTGCGTGCGATGCGTTGAAATAAAATGCAGATTGAATTCTGTCCGTCAGGCCAACTTCCATTTCAAGGCGCGTATCGAGTCGCTGGTAAAAATAATTTCTTCCATAACTCCACGTCGACCACGCCTCAAGATCTTTCGCACCTTTGGGAAGCGTGGTGCATTGGTACGTCCACACATATTGACGGTCTTGCGCATGAAGTATGGAAAAAAGAGAAAGCGTTCCAGCGAAAAATGTTTTTGAAATAAGTTTCATGATTTTTATTTTTTTTAGTTAATAGAATTTCACTCCATGATGCATGGATGTTTTTTTCTTTTCAGTGTTATAATTAGCGCTCCTTTTTCTTTGTTCCTTTCCCAGGCGGTGGAGCATCGCACATGGTCAGTATGTAAATTTTTATTCTCTGATATTCTTCATCATTCAGTTTTGCGTCGTTTTTCATTCCGGGAAGTATCGTATCCCATTTCTGAGAATTGAAATCGGCCGGCTGATGGAGATAATGACAACTGCCGCATTTTTCATTGTATAATTTTTGCCCGTCACTTAATTGCTGTACATCGGCATTTGCATTTATCTTTTTTGCACGGGCTACATCATCGTCGCTGAACAAGGCAACAGCAGTTCTGCACGAAAAAATAAAGGCCGCAAGCATCAGTAGTAGGTATGTTTTTCTTCCGGCTCTCACCTGTTTTGTTCTTTAGATTAATTCTAAACAAAAGTATCTCGTCTCAGGAAATCATCAATACCCCGAATTAGGTATTTGAAAAGGATCAGTTTTGATGAAATTGTTTTTTCATCCTGCTATACTTCTCATTCTGAAAATGCTAAGCTCATTGGGAAGGATTATATTTGCTTTCGTTTATGATGAAGATCAGTTTTTGAAAATGCTCACAAAAAGAATCATTCCCTGTCTTGATGTAATGAATGGGCGCACGGTGAAAGGTGTAAACTTCGAAGGACTGCGCGATGCCGGCGATGCGGTGGAACTTGCGTCGCGTTATGCAGGTGAAGGTGCTGATGAACTTGTTTTTCTCGACATCACGGCGACGAATGAAAAAAGAAAAACAATGAGTGAACTGGTGCGAAGAATTGCTGCAAGAATCAATATCCCTTTTACGGTTGGTGGTGGAATTTCTTCAGAAGAAGATGTTGCAGCCCTGCTCGATAACGGCGCCGATAAAATTTCTGTGAATACTTCTGCTTTCAAAGATCCTTCTCTTATTGAAAAATTGGCGAAACGTTTCGGCAGCCAGTGCGTGGTAGTTGCGATCGATGCAAAGAAAACGGAAAATGAATATTTTGTTTTCCTTAATGGAGGCAAAGTGAAAACAGAAAATACTGCGCTCGAATGGGCGTTGCGCGCGCAGGAACTTGGCGCCGGAGAAATTCTTCTCACTTCAATGAATGCCGACGGAACTAAAAATGGTTTCGATCTCGATCTCACACGCGGAATTTCAAAAGCAGTGAACATTCCTGTTATTGCTTCGGGCGGTGCAGGAGCAATGCATCATTTTCTCGATGTGTTCCGCATTGCCGATGCCGATGCCGCTCTTGCAGCGAGTATTTTTCACTTCGGGGAAATTTCAATTCCTTCCCTGAAAAAATATCTCGCGGAGAACGGAGAACCCATGCGTTTGCAGGATGAATTTACAATACAGAAATAATATGACTCCCGATTTTAAAAAATATCCCGACGGACTTATTCCTGCCATCATTCAGGATGAGCAGACGAATAAAGTGCTCATGCTTGGTTTTATGAATGCAGAAGCATTGGATAAAACCAAAAATGAAAACCGCGTTACTTTTTTTTCACGGTCGAAGAATCGCTTGTGGACGAAAGGAGAAGAGAGTGGAAATTTTCTTGATGTGAAAAAAATTGCACTCGATTGTGATAACGATACGCTGCTAATAAAAGTTCATCCGCATGGGCCCGTATGTCACACGGGAGCGGACACGTGTTGGGGCGAGATCAATGCAGGAAATTTTCTTGAACATCTTGAAAAAATAATTCACGCAAGAAAAAATGCCGATCCTTCTGCGTCGTACACCGCTTCTCTTTTTTCGAAAGGAATAAATAAAATTGCACAGAAAGTAGGAGAGGAAGCGACTGAAGTGGTAATCGAAGCGAAGGATAATAACGATGAATTATTCCTCGGCGAATGCGCCGATCTGCTTTTTCATTATTTGATATTGCTTGCCGCGAAGAATAAATCGCTTGGAGATGTGATAAAAGTGCTGGAGAAGAGGCAGAAGAAATAATCTGGATGTCGAGCACTATTCGTAAATTATTTTTAAGCTTTATTTTCTGATCTTTTGTAAGCTGTCCGATTTTCTTCAAGAATCTCGTATTGTCAATGGCACGAACTTGTGTATATAGTTTTTATATAGTTTTCTATTTTCTCAATTATTGTCTTGTCCGGTGATGTTATGCGTCCCCAACCGTCAGAAGCAGAGCCTGGAATTGCTAATTCCAATGTCCACTTAAAATTGTCGAGAGCTTTGTATCGAGCTATGTCATTAAGATCTGTCGCTTTAAATCTTAGGTCTGTAATCTCATGGAAAATTGCATAACAACCATTGGAATGCCAAATTGATTTAAGATTATTAAAGTCCGATTTAGTAATTTCAAAATCCATGTCATACCGTTTAGGTTTAGGTATTACAGTTTGATTGTCGCACGGAATACTTAAGAAAAGAGGGGAGTGGTCTTTTCCATGATGTTTGTAATTTTCAATTGTAATATTTTCCGCACCTAAATTTGCAGCAAACATTATTACATCTGTCGGGCAGTTATAAATTTCAAGAATGTAGTACTTGTCTTGTATGTCTGCCCGATTAAACTTTATCATAGATGTCCATTTAAGATTTCCGAATTGTCTGTCCGCCCCTATTAGTGCTAACGTTTTGCAGATTGGAGAAGTGGCGGATTTGGAACACAAAACTGTCTGCACGCACCCAAGTTTATTTATTGCTCAATGTTTCTATTCCGACGTCCGCCCGCTGACGCAATTGCCCCGTGTTATGCGGCATTGCGAACGTATCGCTTGATTAACCTCAGGTCTTTTTGTTTGTGTCTTTTTTCGTCTTCGATGTCGAAGTCGTCCTGAAGTCCGAGCCAAAACTTAGCGGAGTTACCAAAAAATATGGAAAGTCTGAGAGCGGTGTCCGCAGTTATTCGTCTGTTGCCTTTGACAATCTCAGAAACTCTTGTCTGAGGAATACCTATTTCTTTAGAAAGCCGGTACGCACTAATGTCAAGTGGAATTAAAAATTCTTCTTGGAGAATTTCTCCGGGGTGAATGTTTTTTAGTTTTTTCATTGTCTTAGTGATAGTCGATTAATTGAACATTACTTGCATTTCCATTGTGCCAATGAAAAATGATGCGCCATTGGTTATTTACTCTGATGGAATGAAAGTCTTTGAGATTTCCCTTGAGTCTCTCAAGCATATTTGAAGGAGGAATCAATAAATCTTTTATGTCTACCGAGTTATTAAGCATTCTTAATTTTCTACGAGCTTTTTCTTGTATGTCTGTCGAGAAACTTTTTACACGTTCGCCTTCCCATATTTTTTGGATCGTCTTGTCACCGAAAGATATAATCATAGTATCGAAATACGTTACTAACGTTAAAGGTAAGCAATTAATTCGATGTCTGCAAATTTATTTTTTGGCTGTCGGATAGTCGGAAGTGTCTGTCTGAGCAATGACGCATAATGCAAGAATTGCCCGCTGCGGAGTGAATGCATCGGAAAAAGTGATTTTAAAAAATTGGATGACAGCATACACAAACCGCTCTACGATGAAATGCACGAGCGACTGAAAACACAAAAAGCAAAACAACTGAAAAAAATGCGCAGCTCAACGGTCGAACCTGTCCTTGGCACACTGATTAATTTCCGCGGGATGAAAAGAATTTGGACGCGCGGAATTAGTCCCGATAGCTATCGGGAGCCAATAAATTCATGATCGGCGCCGCGATTGCGTACAATCTCAAAAAGTGGATGAACTACAGGGAGAAAAAAATAAAAGTGGTGGCGATGGAGATGAGGAATCCCGAAGTCTCGGGAGAAATTCAGAAGACGATGAACATTTTTTTGTTGTTTATGAACATTGTTTTTCGCTGGAAAATATTTTCCGTTTGCCATTAACAGAAAAAATTGTGTTGTGAATTTCGGAGGAGCGGGAATGAGTTGCGCTATTCGGGCGAATAGGGGAATTATTTTTTGAAATTGAGAGTTGTGCCTGCCCGACCCAAACCGGGCGGGCAACGGCCACCGCTGTTATGCCCAGTGCTGTTGTCATCTGTGTCCGCTAGAAAAACTGTCAGCCGAGAAAAGCGTTGTATAATTGCGATGCTGTCCACCGTGCTTTTTTTTGTCTTTTTTTTTCCATTGCGAAATTGTCCACCGTGTAACTGTCTGTCAAGAAAGGCGAATCATAATATTTTACAATTAATTTCAAAAATTCCCAAAGGCACTTCAATAATTTTTTGATGATAAAATCCATGTCCATATAATCCATCTTCTCCGAAACATTCTCCATGGTCGGAGCAAATAATAACCACTGTCCCTCTTGAAATTGTTTTTTCAATATTACAGATTAAATCTGTGAACATTAAATCCAAATATTCGCAAGCACTAATCTGTTTATTCATTTCATCTTGTAAAAAACCATAGTTTATAAATGAACGCATTCTTGAGCGTGAATTAAGAGTGGGTTCAATTTGTCTTCCGTATTCATATGGTTCATGAGTTTCTCCAAAATTTATTAAAGCAAAAAATGGTTCTTTAATTTTAGAAATTGTTTCAAAAAATATTTCACATTGCTTTTTGGCATTAATTGCAGTATAAAAGAATTTTTGAAAACCGTCTGTTAATTCAATGTGTCTAAACCATTCCATTGCTCCTATTCCCAATGTGAAATATTTTTTTTCATTAAATCCTTCTATTATATTCTTTGTCCCACCTCTAAAAGTTACCAAACTATTAGTTGCAACTTCTCTATTGTTGATTCTGAATAATGATTTCGCAAACCTATTATAATATGGTATCTTCTCATACACGGAAGGTAAAATGCCTTGGTAAATTGATTTATGAGAAGGTAAGGTGTATGTTCCTTGAGAATATGCTTTGCGAAAGGAAGATTTGCCTTTAATATATGGCATATTAGCAGAACAAAATGTATCCCATCTGCAACTGTCTATTGTAACGATTAAATAGTTTGTTTCAAATTCTTTCATTCAATTGGATTCCCATAAATTTAAAAAATATTTATAAAGATAAAAAACTTTATTCGGTTCTTTTTCCATCCAACCGATACTTTTTAATCCAATCGTGTCACTTCTATATTTATCGGGAAAATATTTTCCGTGCAAACATTTTTGTCCGTCAAAAATTGCTAAAAAAGTTGAAGGGAACATTTCCATTTTCTTAATTTCAAAAGATGAAATTATATTATCTGTTTTGGCTTGGTTTAATTTATTTGAAACGAGATTAATTGAATCGCTAACAGCGGAAATTGATTTAGTTTTATCATTGACATTTTTATTATTAGCATAATATGTTTTTATGCTGTCATCGTTTGGAAAAATCAGTTTAACATTTTTCACCTTTATCTCATTATTTACAAGTGATTCAATAAAATGATTTGCATTTATTGATATGATTATTAATTCCTCATACTTTTTTCCATGCGTCCAAAATTCCGTTTGTGATTTAATATTTGTAATGTCTGATTCATTCTTTTTTTTGTGCTCTTTTATTATTTCATAAACTAAATTTATACAAAAACCAACTTGAAATGATATTAAACCCAAAGTAACGATTAAGTAATTGTCTTTGACTTTATCAAAAATTGTAAAATATAAAACAGTAAGCAATGGTAACAATGCAAGAATGAGGGCTATCCAAAACTTTACTTGGTGTAAAATTTCGTTCCAAGTTAATTCTCTTTTTCCTTTTTTCATTTTTGTAGTTGATTTATATTGTCTAAATAAATTTTTCCTCTATTAATAAATTCGTGTCTGAATCTCATAAAATATTTGTCAAGAAAATTAACATAGCCCACTTTATTGAACTTTGATTGCTTAAATTCTCTATACAGTTCATCATTGTCCATGCAATATTCTATGTAATTTGTTTTATGGCAATAAGGAATAATTTTTTTGCTTTCTAAAATTTGAATATTTCTTTCAACTCTTTTTTTCAATTTCTCGTTGTTTGAAATATTTTTTAAAATATCCGGATTAGTTAATGTTCCATTGACTTCTTGTAAAAGTATTGAATTTATAAAATTAAATTTATCAAGTGAAATAGAATTGTAGTTTAAAGCCATTGTCCCTAACTGTGATTTAAAGCGTGATTGAAACTCAAAAATTCTAAAACCGTCATAATGTTTTGCTTTTTCAAATTCATACAAACTAAAAAACTTAAAATGATATAAGTCGAGTTTGTCTATTTGATTTATTTTATTTTGCAAGTCGTCTCTTATTTTTTTTAAGTCGTCAAGTCCGAGATTGTCTTTTAACATTATTATTGAATCGTAATCGGAATTTGTCAATGGAGTATTGTCGTTGCTGGATGCTCGGCTACCAATTAAAAAAATGTCCAGCAGTTGTAGTTTGTGTCTGTTACAGAAGTCACAAACCATTTTGTTAATGTCGTTGTAGTATTTGTCAGTTGTCAATGGTGTCTGGCTGTTTTTTAGCATTGGGCATAACGTTTTGCAGATTTGCGATGGGCGGGCGTTTCAGCACAAATGTTCATTCGGAGAACTGAACTTTCGGCTACCACAAAACTGTCTGCGGAGCACGAAACCCCGCCTATTGCAAATGTGCTGTTACCTGCTGCCCTGCTGTCTGTTCGAGGCAAAAGTGTTTGAGGTCTGCACCAAAGGTTGTTATAGTGGCTAATCATTATTCTGAAAGTTGAGTAAGATAAAAGTCTAGCTTTTCAATGTTTTGTCCTGCGGCCATTTTAAAATCAGAACAAATCCTTTTTCTATTTTCATTGTCACCAACAATAATTTTTGTTACTTGAACTTTGTCAACAAGAATTTCCCAGCACGGCTTAAATGTCTTGCCGCCTTGCCAATAACTTTTTGCTATTTCTCTCAAAGCGCTTTCTTGCCCAATTATTTTACTCATTATTTCTGTCAAGTTCATATCTCCACGGTGATAAAATACTGTGTCTGCAAGTCCTATTACTTGATAAATTTTACTGTCTGTCATTACACAAGAAAACCGAATTGCGTCTGAAAGTTCTGCAAAAATGAAAAGTCCAGATTTTCTATCTCCTTGCTTGTCTATTGGCTTTTCTTCCTCTAAAATTCGTTCAAGAGTTTGCTTATCGTCTGTGAAACTGGTCGAAACTTGATAAGAGTTTTCTGGAGCAATTAATGTTTCTCCGATGGTGCAATCTCTTTTATCTACACGATACATATTTTTTGATTTAATGCGTTTCAAATTTGTTAAGAAATGTCTGAAGTTTCATTGAGCAAAATATTTCAAATAAATAAAGCTCTTCGTGATTGTCAATTGGTAGCAAAGCAATTTTTTGTCTTAACAGAAATTCCTTAACAGGTTCTACTTCTGTTTTAAAGTTTAATTCTTTTCTATCGCCAAGATGTTTTTGTCCAGTCAAAAGCTCGTAGCGTATTAGTCCAATGTTGTATGCAAGTGTCGAAGTGTTGTGGTTGTGTCCTTTCGTGTGTTGAAATATTCGCCCGATAACACCCTTTGATATACCAACATAGAAAGGACAGTTGTCATTTAAGAAAACATAAAGCCCGATAAAGTCATTTTTGGTCTTTCCACTTTTAGTTTCATACTCTCTTAGCCATTCACTTTTTATTTTACCGTCAGCAATTAATTTTTTTGTTGCTGCAACTTGTCCTATCCTAGCCCCGAAGTAATTACCAATTTCAAAACAGTTTGCAGTCGGGTCAAAGTTTGCGAATTTGATTTCAAAGTCCTTGACTAAATCTGAAAATGACTTTTGGAAAGTCCGCTTAGCTTTAATTGTTGTCAGAATTTTAGTTTCAAGTTCGTTGTTTGTCATAGTTTATTTTCATGCAATTAGTTTGATGTTCGGAGTGTCTCCAAGTAACGTTCCTCAGCTTTGCGTTCGGGCGGGGTGACGGGACGAAGTCCTGTCCCCCGACACGAATGCAAATGCGATGTTACAAACTTTCCCGCACCACCGAAGCCCGCCTGACGCAAAGGTGATGTTAGTGGCTGGCAATTTATTTTAGTATGTCGTCCAGTCCGTGAAATGTTGGTTCGTTGTCTGTCCAGTCGTAGTAGAGTTGCTGTATTCCGATATTGTCCAGTCGTTTTTCAACTGTCTTGCTTAGTTTGTCTGGGAAAACTGTCACGAGTTGAACTTCATTTTTAATTGGGATGCTGTAAATGATTAACTGTCCAACGGCAGAATAAATATTTTGTGTTGCAGAACTTGTTTTAATTTCAAATAGTGTCTGGATTTTATTGTCGTTATGGATGAATAGGTCACGGTTTCTGTCGTTGCCTACTTTGTATTTTCTTTTTTCAAGTTCACGCGCTAAAGCATTTACAACTATTCCGTGTGTTCTGTCAATGACTGTCTGTCCTTCACGCTCAGAGATTGTCTGTCCTGAATGCTCGTCTGAGAATTGGAAGTTGTTTAACTCTGAAAAACCGTTTGTCTGTCCGCTGTTGCCAAGGTCTTTTATTCTCCTGATTTCAAAAATAAAATCTGCAACTTGTCTTGGAAATAATTTTGAATTAAGTTGTCCGACAAGACAGAATTGATTTTCGGTGTCTCCGTCCATTGCTGTCACAAATTCTCCTCTGAAGTTTCCAACGAAGAGATTTTTTCCGACACCAGGTTTTCCTCCGCCAATTTTTCCTCTATGTAAGACGAGAATGTTTCCATTGGGCTCTCTTCCAAATGCTCCAGCAACTCGTCTGTCAATGTCTGTCTTTGGAAAATTAATTTCTCCAGTAAGAGAATTCATTTTGTCCTTGATGGGTTCGCCAACTCCGAAGCCGTTCCAATATCTATTTAATTCTGTCTCGTTGTATGTCAGCCAAAAATTCAAGTCTGTCGAATATTGAACGGTGTCTTGAAAACTGCCCGCAGGAAAGCCTACAAAAATTGGCACTTCTTTGTCTAAGTATTTGTCAAGCGACTTGTGAAACTGTCTATGAAGCAGTTTTATTTCTTTGCTGTCGGAGATTATTTCTACCATCGGTGTCGTTTTTGTTGCTTGCCACTAACGGTTTGCGGGTTTAAGAAGTTGGCGATTTCGGAGCACAAAACTGTCAACCTGCACGAAAGTTTGATTGGAAAACCGAACTTGATTTAACCACTGAACCGCCAATTTCTTAAACCCCTTGTTATCGGTAGCTCTTCTGTCCGTCCGAAGATGTGTAGTGTCAAGTTTACACACACTTTGTCCGAAGCGATTTACATTAGAAGCGGTGTCTGTCCGTGTTTGCACTGTGCGTTTGGGTTTTTAATTTTTTTTGAAGCGTTGGAAAGAAATTTTTAAAAATGATTTTTCTTTTTGGGTGGAGAAAAAAATACTCTCTTGCAAGCTTTGGTTTCAGCGTTGGCTTTAGCGGCTTGCAAGAGTGTATTTTTTTGTGCGTTGACTTTTGTCATAATGGTGTTATTGAATTTGCCAATCGTTTTTCGTTTCCTTGTCTTGTCGTGTAATAGCGTTGCTCAATTCCGTAGAGAAGTTGTTTTAATTCTTCTTCGTTTGAAATTGTAAAGTTCTCATCATTCTCGTCAAAGTTTAAGTCAGCACAATACTCTCTGATGTAAGTAAAGATGTCTTGCTTCTGTGCAGGTGTAAACTTCTCTAAAGATTGCATTGCTAAAGCAATTCTCTTTCTGTTTGCTTTCTTCACATTGTCAGCCGAAAAGTCCTCACCAAGTTCAATGAAATCGTTCTCCAAAAATTCTTCTGTTTCCTCTTGTGTCGCTTCACGATACAAAACGTCAATGCCTTTGAAAATACTTGCGATTGAAGAAAGATTTTTGAAATAAAGTGTGTCCTCGTTCTTCACATAGATTGCGTCTGCAAACTCGTCAATAACGATAATGGGAGCATCTTCATACAAAGTCGGCTCGGCTGAAAGTGTGAAATATTTTTTGCGGATTAACTGTTTGCTTGAAATCTTTTGAAAGTAGTAAACACCTGTCTGATAAGCACAGAGAAAGTCAATTTTTGTATAGTCGGCTTGTGCAATTTGGTTGTAGTCAGCCGAAACAAAACGCCTTGTCAAAAGGTCAATGCAATAATCTTTCTCCGAAAATTCGGTTATAGCAAACCAACTGTCCTCGTCAAGTTTGTGGTCAGCATCATATTCAACGGTGTTATTCAAATCGTCAGGTAATTCAAATATTTCTTCGTCAGAAATTACTTTGTAGTAATCACCGTTTCTGCCTTTTGTTTTTGCGATTAAATGGTTCATTGCTATTTTTCTTGGTCAATAAATGTAAAGTCGTTAATGCGTTTAAGTTTTGGAAACTCAATTTTACTTGGGTCTTTCAGTTGCTTTTTTGTAATCAAAAATATCTTGATGTTGTTTGCTGTCGTCAAGTAATAAAAGTGATACCCAAAAAGCAAAAACAAAGGGTTAAAATAAAGTGTCTGAGAAAGGAATGTAAACAGAAACAAGATTGCAAAAACAAAAATTAAAGTGTCGCAATATGGAACACTTAACGCCACAAAGAAGTAACCCAAATAGCTTGGCAAATAAGCATTGTTTGCCTGTTCAATTTCTTTGATTGCAGAAACACCGTTTTCTTTTTCAATGCTGTCGTTAGCCAACCACTTTGATAAAAGCAAACTCAAAAAAGTCAACACAACGGGAATGAGAAAGTAAATTGAATAAGAAACAAAATGTGGGAGGTTTGCCAAACGCCACCACAACACATTCAATACTTTCTCGGTCTTTACCAAATACACAACTAGTATCAACGAAGTTGCATTGAATGTGAGAAATAATCTGAATAACAAGTTTACCATTTCTTTATGATGTCATACCGTTTATAAATCTATCCACAAAATCCACAATCTTTTTCAAAATCCTATCGCCAATTTTTTTGCGTTCTAAAAGTTTTGGCTCACTGCCTTCAATCAATTGCAACACTTCATCTCTTAGCGGTTCTCTTTCTGCATACAAGTAATCTTCAATTAAAGATTGCGTTCTGTCGGCTGATAGATTTTCTTCTTTTACCAATTGCTCAAATGCTTTCTGTTGTTCTTCGTTCCAGAATTTGTCAAATGCTTCGGGTATATCGTCAGTATCTTCAATCACTGGCAAATTCTCCTGAATGAATTTTTCAATCAGTTCTTTCTTGCTTCTTAAAGTAACATCGGTGCTTAACAAGTTGAAGATTTCCTTTTCTGCTTGTGTTACAACTTTCTGCACTTGCGATTTCAGTTTTATGAGCAACTGAATGATGTAAGCAACATTTATTTCATCTCGGTGAATGAGTTCCAACTCAAAGTCCACATCTTCTAAGATGGAAACCTTTTCCTTTTGATGATTGCTTTTTACTTTATCGTAAAGGTCAAGATATTTGCTTTTGTAATCTTCAAACTTCTGTTCTTCTATTGCTAAATCTGTCCAGCTAAAATCGGCAAACGCTGTGAGAATATTTTTTATCCGCATCAGTTCTCTGAACGCTTTTATAAATTCCAATTCATCATCTTCGGTTTGCAATTCGTTTACGCTGCTTACTGTTGGTGCAATTTTCAACAAGTCAATTACTGCATCGTTGAACTTCTTTACATAGTCCTCATACGGTTTCATTATGATTACTTCAATCGCTTCTTTGTTGCTGAATAAAGTAATTGCTTCGTCTGTTGCGTATTTCAGATTTCTAAAAACAATGATGTTGCCTTGTGATTTCTGTTCATTTAAAATTCTGTTTGTTCTGCTGTATGCTTGTATCAATCCGTGATACTTCAAATTTTTATCTACATACAAAGTGTTTAAGGTTGGGCTGTCAAAACCTGTGAGAAACATATTTACCACAAGCAAAATATCAATCTTGCGTTCCTTAACTTTTTTAGAAATGTCGTTGTAGTAGTTGTAAAAACTTTCGCTGTCCTTGGTTGAAAATTTCGTTTCAAACATTGCGTTGTAGTGATTAATAAACTCGTCCAACTTTTCACGGGTGTGTTTGTTTGCCCCAAACTCTACTGTTGGTTCTGCAACTACATTCAAATCAACCCTGTCAAAATCTCTTTCAAAATCAAAAATCCCGTTTGCATCTAAATCATCTTCGTTGCTGTTGTAGCTGAATACGGTTGCAATTTTCAGGTTGTGTTTTCCTTCTTCTTTTTTCCGTTGGAGTATTTCATAATACTTTATCAACGTTGGAATGCTGTTCACACAAAACATTGCCGTGAAATCTCTATTGTGTGTTTTGCGGTTATGATTTTCAAGAATGTAATCAGCAATTTTTTCTAATCGTTTGCTGTCTTCCATTAACTCTTTCGTGTCAATGTCTTCCACTTCAATATCAATTTCGGTGGCGGTTTCTTTTCGCTTGTATTTGCCAACATATTCCACTGAAAACTTCAAAACATTTTCGTCACGGATTGCATCTGTGATTACATATTTGTGCAAACAGTCCTGAAACAATTCTTTAGTAGTGCGTTTACCTAATTCGTTTTTTACTGCATTGTCGGCAAAAATTGGTGTTCCTGTAAAACCAAAAAGTTGAATGTTGTTGAAGAAGGAATTTATTCGTTTATGTGTTTCGCCAAACTGACTGCGGTGGCACTCGTCAAAAATGAAAACTATTTTTTCGTCTTTCAACTTTTCCATTTTTACCAAATACTGTTTCTTACTGATTGCAGTGTTTAGTTTTTGAATGGTGGTTACAATCAATTTTGTATCGTCTGAAAACTGCTGAACCAATTGCTTTGTGTTGTCTGTGCCGTCAATGCAACCTTTGCTGAAACTGTTGAACTCTTTGTTGGTTTGGTAATCCAAATCTTTTCTATCAACTACAAATACAACCTTTTTCACCTGTGGCAAATTCATTAAAATCTGACTGGCTTTAAACGATGTCAAAGTTTTTCCGCTTCCTGTGGTGTGCCAGATGTAACCGTTTTTGTTTGTATTTTTCACTCTGTCTATGAGTGCTTCCACTGCATAAAACTGGTAAGGTCGCAACACCATTAAAATTTTATTGGTCTCATTCAGCACAATGTATTTGCAAATCATTTTGCTGATATGACACGGTTCTAAAAATTCAGAAGTGAAACCGTTTACAATATTTGTGAGCCGTTTATTTTCCTTGTCTGTCCAAAAGAAAGTTTGCTTAAAACTTTGTTGCCTGTTGTTGGCGTAATACTTTGTGTTTACTCCGTTACTGATTACAAAAATTTGCAAATATTGAAACAGTGCAGAGTTTGCACCGAATGAATGTCGTTGATAGCGGTTGATTTGATTGAACGCTTCTTTCAATTCAAGCCCTCTGCGTTTCAATTCTATTTGCACAAGCGGCAAACCGTTTATGAGTATTGTAACATCATAGCGGTTTTTGTATTTGCCTTCAATGGTAACTTGATGTGTAACTTGAAATTGGTTCTGACACCAATGCTCTGATTGTATAAACTCAAAATATAAATTCTCTCCGTTGTCTCTTACAATGTGCTGCTTTGCTCTTAGCGTTTTTGCTTTTTCAAATACTGAACCTTTGCTTAAAATGTTCAACACTTTTTCAAACTCTGCTTTGCTGAACTGAATGTTGTTGTGTTTCTCTAACTGTGTTTTAAGATTGGCAATTAAATCTTTCTCGTCTTTAATCAACACCAAACCGTAACCCAACTTTTGAAGTTGTGCTACCAATTGTTCTTCTAATATATGTTCGGGTTGCTTCGCCATTAACAGAATAGATTTTGTGAAAGAGTTTTTTTGAATTGAAGCGTTTGCTCTAATTGAATTTCAGTTTGATTTATTTTTTTGTTTACCTCCGAAAAGAAACTTGAAATTCTTTTTTGTTCTTCAGGTGATGGAATAGGAACTTCTATTTTAGAATATTTGGAAATCCAATGTCTTTCGTGCCCACCAATTTCATACTCTATGTTTCGCATTGCTTCATAAACAAACTCAATATTCACACCTGCTTTCGGTTTTAGAATTTTCATTGCAGATGATTTTGCTTTAAACGGAAAGTCAACAAACTTAAATGCTGTTGTAAAGTCATCAAAAATTATTACAGGCAACTCATTGTTGTAGATGCCTTCGGTTTCATTGGTATAACCTAAAACAAAAGTTTTCCCTGCTGTAAGAACTGGTGTTTGGTAGTTGTCGTCATAATCTGTGCTTGCAACCAAATATTTTGTTGGTTGTTCGTAATCTAACAAATCAGAAAGTGGAGTTGAGCTCCATTCTGAAAATGATTTTCCTTTTTCGTTTTTAAATCTCAACTCTTGTGAGAATATTTTTTGCAGCACACCTTTTTTGTATTGCTCCAAAAGATTTTTCTTCTCTGTGAGTTGAGAAATCCTTTTGTTTATTGAAGTTAGAAAAGATGCAATTTTAATTTGCTCACGGTGTTCGGGAATTCTCAACTTTAAGTTTTCAAATTCCTTTTGCCCAAGTGTTTTGTTTCTTCCTGCACCGCCAGGCGAAGCAAGTTCTAATTGTGCTTTTCCCTTTTTCGTTAAGAAAAAATGTAAGAGATAATCAAGGTCAGAAACATTTTCAATTGGCAAATACATTGGGAAACGATGTGAACCAATCAATCCAATTTCTTTATCAGTTGTTTTGGCAACTGCTTGTTCCCAAGCAAAAATGATATTTACAATAAGTGCGTTTGGCTTTAGCCAATACACTCTTTTGTTTCCTAATGTTTTTCCGTCAACTAATTCTTTGTGAAATATTCCTTTGCCATGTGAACGAATTCCAATTTGCTGATAAAGTTTTTTTGGTTCAACATCAACTGGGTCTGAAATTCTTGTTGTCAATTTTCCAAATGGTTTTTGTTCCCATTCTCCTTTAAATTCAGGGAAACGCAATTGCGGTATGTTCTTTTGCTTTTGCATTTTTAAAAAGGAGTTTCAATTTTTAATTCTTTACAAAATGCTGCAAGCGTTTTGTCTGTTGTTTCTATTTCTTTGTTCAATGCTTTCAACTTTTTGGAAATAGAATTTAAGTCAACTGTTTCTTCTGCTTCAAATGTGTCCACATACTTTGTAATGTTTATGTTGTAATCATTCTCTGCAATTTCTTTCAACAAAATTTTTCTGCTGTATTTTTCTTCTTCGGTTCTATTGCGATAAGCGTCAATTATTTTTTTGATGTCGCTTCCACGAAGCACACTTTGATTTTTTGCTTTTTCAAAATATTGGCTTGCATCAACAAACAAAACATCTTCGGGTTGCTCTCTACATTTTTTAAAAACCAAAATGCAAGTAGGAATTCCTGTTCCGTAAAAAATATTTGCAGGCAAACCAATAACTGCATCCAAATAATTTCTGTCCTCAATCAAATACTTGCGTATGTGCTTCTCTGCACCTGCACGAAACAACGCACCGTGTGGTAACACAATTGCCATTGTTCCGTTCTCTGCCAAATGATGCACCATGTGTTGCACAAAAGCAAAATCGGCTTTGCTTGCAGGTGCTAATTTTCCGTATTGGCTAAATCGGTCATCACTCGTAAACAAAGGGTTTGCACTCCACTGTGCACTGAATGGCGGATTGGCTACAATGGCTTCAAAAGTTTTTCCTAAATGCTGTGGGTGTTCAAGTGTGTCCTCTTGCTTAATGTCAAACTTGCGATAATGCACACCGTGCAATATCATATTCATTCGTGCAAGGTTGTAAGTAGTGCGGTTGAGTTCTTGTCCGTAAAAGTTGCTTACTTCTTTTACTTCTTTGGCAACTCGTAACAGCAAAGAACCTGAACCGCATGTTGGGTCGTAAACAGATTTTAGTTTTTGTTTTCCTGTGGTTACAATTTTCGCCAACACTTTACTTACTTCCTGTGGCGTATAAAACTCACCTGCTTTTTTTCCTGCACCACTGGCAAACTGCCCAATGAGATATTCGTAAGCATCACCCAACACATCCAACTCGGTTTGCTCCAACTTGAAATCAATATTGTCAAGGTGCGATAGCACCTTTGCAATTATTGTATTTCTTGCTTCGGGTGTTTTGCCAAGTTTGGTGCTGTTCAAATCCATGTCCTCAAAGAGGTGGTCAAAGTCCTCTTCGCTTTCCGTTCCCATTGTAGAAAGCTGAATGTTGTTGAGGATTTTTTGAAGGTCGCCTAAAATAAAATTGTCCTTGCCTTCTTCATCGCTGTTGCCTCGTTTGGCAACTTCACTAAACAGTTCGGAAGGTTTTAAAAAGTAGCCCAACTTTTCCAATGCTTCTTCACGGATGGCTTCAATGTATTCTTTGCCCTGCTTGCTGTTTTCTTTTATGTCTTTGTATTTAATCTTGTCGGCTTTGAGAATGGCATTTGCATAAATCTCCATTTTCTCGGCTAAGTATTTATAAAAGATAAAACCCAGAATGTAATCCCTGAACTCATCTGCATTCATCTTACCTCTAAGCGTATTGGCTATGTTCCAAAGCTGTTGTTCAAGGTTTTTCTTTTGGTCTTCACTCATTTATTAAATATTTCTTATGGTTCAAAGTTAAAATTTATAGCACTTACTTATTCACGAAGAACGGACTTTTAAAGCGGTGGAGAAAACACTCTTTCATTTTTTTTCGGGTTGGCTTGTGTGTCGGCAAAAAAATGAAAGTGTGTTTTGTGCGTTGGCAGAAAAATCATTTTTAAAAATTTCGTGCGGTGGCAAAAAAAATTAAAAACGAAGGGTTGCCTGTCCGTTAATAGCGATGTCTGTCCGATATGTGTTTTGTCCTGTGTCAGTTTGTTAATTGTTCGTCAGTTTGATGTTAGCACGGTCGCCAATAGAGTTACCGATAACGTTTTGCAAGTTGGAGAAGTGGCGGAGTTCGGAGCACTTCACTGTTCCGCAGCACAAAGGTAAATAAATGCACTAAAGTTTCTACTTGCATGTCACCCGCCATTTCTCCAACTTGCTGTTACCTGCTGTGCTTTAGGCTGTGAGATTAATATTCTTTCAATGAGTAATCTGTCGTCACCTCGACTAATTTCATTTTCCCTTTTATTAATTTTGTCTTTGTATTAGATACCGAGTTGTAATTATTGTCTTTGTCAGTAATTATTTTTCGTTCATCTATTTCAATCAAGGTCAATTTTCCTTTAATGTACTGATATGTTTTCCATATTTGATCCTGTGGCGCATATAAAAGATTAGAAGATAAAATTAAAAATTTGTCATGGTCAAAGTTTGGCTGAATGATTTTATCTAAAGTTGTGTCGCGCTCGAATTTTAGTGTCTTATTGTTATATGCCCAAGAAAAATAAAATATGTTCTGTGGGTGAAGTGTGTCAAAAGATTGAATTAGCATAATGTCATTATACCCGTCAAAGTTTATATCTTCAATTCTAAATAGGCTGAATGTGTAGTAGGATAAAAGGATGTGTCTGCCAGCAATATGATTTTTCGGAGTGGAAATTGTTTGGACTAATTGACTGTCTGCTTTATTTATTATCGAGATTGATTTTGACCAATATTCATAAGTCGACAAACTGCCGGTTATTAGAGTGCTGTCAAAAGTCAGTTTATAAATGAAGTCATCATCAGATTTTAGCAATACTGTCTCGGCAGTTGTCTTGCTAACGAAAACTGTGATAGTTAAAATAAAGAATGAAAGTCGTCTCAGCATTGCAGGTAACTCGTTTATATCTCCCATTCTTTGATCCATAATGTTCCAAATCCGGAAAGTATGTCTCATAAAATGAGTTATATCAAATTTAGTTTTTCGATGTCATATTTCCAACTCATCAAATGGACTTCTGATCTGCTGAATACTT